>CAZSOE010000337.1:0-3066 GCA_964608335.1 uncultured Chloracidobacterium sp. | reverse complement strand
TCGTCGGCCCGTATCTCGCCGACAAACTCGGTCACCTCGACATGCTCGGGCGCGCCTTCGCCTACAAACAGGTATTTCTCGAGCGCCGCGGCGACTCTCGGCCTGACGTCGTCCGCCGTGAGTCCGCGCTTATCGACAGCACGCGAAACTAGATGCGCGACCGCCTCGTCGATAGTTTTTCGGTATTTTTCAGCCGGCCGGCTCATGCGCTGTCCGAGGAGATTCTAGCACCGATTGGATGTAATCATGAGCGGCTGAAGTTGCCGTGGCCGGACCGGTTCACGACCTATCGGCGAGCCAAATAGCCTTCAAGATCTTTCTGAAGGTCTTTGTTTCGGGAATACCCGCGCTCCGTGATCAACGCTAAAAATGCTAGAGCCGACCGCATGTGTGCTTCGGACGATTCCTTTATCAGGTTCTTCAGGTCGATAACGTCCTGCAGGCGATCGTTGTAATTTGCCGAGAGAACTTTTACAGAGGAATGCTCTCTCCGCAAGTTCCTGAAGTTCAAAGATGGCTTTGAATCGAGCAATGCCGTCGATCATGTCTATTATTTTAGCACGCTTTCGGAGGCACCTCATTTGAGATTTCTTCTCAAAAACGCCACGATCTTCCAACCGTCGATGTACTTCCAAGGTGTTTCGCCAAGAGTGTAATGGCCGCAGGGAATCGCGACTTCGCTGTGTTTTATGTTATGGCGGCGAAGTGCCTCGATCGTATCGCGTGAAAGATCGACAGGGAAGCTGAGGTCATAGAGGCCGTAGATATAGCGCTGTGGCCGGAGAGCCTGCTTAGAGAGGCGCTCGATATAGGACATCGGCGAGATGGGCAGCCAGTATTCGCGAAGCTCATCGAGCGTGAGGTTGCCCTCAAGACTTTCCTTTACGTGATAGGTAGTGATGCCGTGCCATACGACGTCAGCCGGATAACCCGAGACGTGGTTAAAGACCCCGGCATCGATGCGCATGTCATGCACGAAGGCAAAGAAGCCCACACATGAGCCGATGCTTGTCCCGACGACTCCGGTCCTTTCATAGCCCCGTTCTTTCAGCCACGTTACTGCCGCTCGCGAATCGACCACGGCCTGCCGTAAGCTCTGCAGCGTGCGGCCTACGTTCGGCGCGACCAAATGGTCCGCCCGGTTCGTCTCCGCCGGCTTTCGCTCCTCGTGATACGGCAGCGTCATCCGCAGTGCCGAGATGCCAAAGCGGTTGAATAGCCGCGCCAGGTCGAAATATGTCCCCGCCTTCGCGTTCCAATGCGGGAGGATGAGCACCGCCGCCTTTTTTTTCTTTTCGTTTGGGAAATAATGGGCGTAGACCCTGTTGTTCTCGGGCGACGGTGTTTTGACAGCGCTTGTCCATGTTAGCCGTTGTCCGCCCTCGAAGGCTTCCGATCCAAGATCCGAGATATCAGGCAGGAAGAAGAACTCGTCACTGTTCTCAACCGAGTGCCGCGAATATTCGCTAAAGAACTTTCGCGGATCGCCGCCATTCGCGTTCGCATCGATGAATTCCGTTCCCCAGCCGAACGGATGCACCACGCGGTCGTCGTCGAGCATCGCGTGATAGCGCTCGCGATTGTGCATCCATCGTTTTAGCATTTTGAATTCAAGCGGCGGCGCCTTTCGCTTTATTGACGATCTTTTCGTAAAAGGCAATGTACTGCGGAATGATCTTTTCGGTCGAGTAACGTTCGACGGCGAGCCTGCGTCCGGCCTCGCCGAATGAGCGGCGTAGGTCTTCGTTCGCCAGCAGTCGCAGGGTGTCTTTAGCCATCTTGTCCACGTCGGCGACATCGCTCAAGAAGCCGGTTTCGCCCTCGGTCACAACCTCCGGAATTCCACCAATGCGGGTCGCGACGACCGGTGCCTCGCAGGCCTGGGCTTCAAGCGCCGCAAGACCGAAAGATTCGAGTTCGGACGGCAGCAGAAAGACGTCCGCAACCCCGAGATAGTCCGAAATGTTTGACTGCTTGCCGACAAAGACGACGTGGCCGTTCATCCCGAGTTGTTCCGCGCGATAGGCGCACGCCGAACGTTCCGGCCCGTCGCCGACCATGACAAGCCGTGCTTCGACACCGGCCTTGCGAACGCGGGCGAGTATTTCGACACAATCGACGGGGCGTTTCACGGCACGAAAATTCGACACGTGTACGAGCAGCCGCTCACCGTTAGGCGCAAGTTCCGTTCTCAGCGGCGAGTCCGGCAACCGCTTGTAGTGAAGCTGACAGATAAAGTTTGGAATGACCTCGATATCGTCAAAATCGAACGTCTCGATCGTCGCCTTTTTCAGGAATCTCGAAACCGCCGTGACCCCGTCCGACTGCTGCAATCCGTAGCGAGTGATCGGCAGATAGCTGCGATCGGCGCCGACAAGAGTGATGTCTGTGCCATGCAGCGTCGTAATGACCGGTACGTAACGAATATGTTTGATCGATTCGCGTGCGAGTATCGCCGATATCGAATGCGGTATCGCGTAGTGCACGTGAAGCAGATCCAGCTTTTCTGCTCGGGCCACGGTCGCCATCTTTGTCGCAAGGGCCAGGTCGTAGGGCTGATGTTCGAACAGCGGATACGACATCATCTCGACCTCGTGAAAGTGGATGCGCTCCTGCGGCTCGCTCAGACGCATCGGCATTACCGACGAGATGAAATGGACGTTGTGCCCGCGGTCGGCAAGGTCGCGGCCCAGTTCTGAGCCGACAATACCGCTGCCGCCGTAGGTTGGATAGACCGTAATGCCGATATTCACAAGACTAGTCTAGCGAGTCTGGCGCGTCCTGCAAGTCCGGCGAGTCACGCCTTCCTCAGGTGGCGGCTGAGTGACACAACCATTTTCGAGCATTCGCCAAATCCCTGGTAGAGAGCGTCGAAATCACTTTGAGTCACGTATCCCAAATCGAGGGCTACATATAGGTGCGACTGGCACTCGGCAGCGGACCCATGGGCCATGTTAAAGAAGTTTGCGAATTCTTTATCAGATCTTCGACCGAACCCCTCGGCGATATTTGCCATGATCGAAACGCTCGCTCGGCGCAGCTGATCGCGCAAGCCAAAGTCCTTTG
>CAZSOE010000336.1:0-3071 GCA_964608335.1 uncultured Chloracidobacterium sp. | reverse complement strand
AAAAATCGTGGATGTCAGTGTCCATCTTGCTCCGCCTCGATCAGTCGCGCCAGAGTGTAAGCCATCCATGCTTGTCCCCACCGCATGAATGGTGTGGAGATGATGAGCCGCTTGCGCAGTTGATAATAGAAGAATCCGTACGTGTCGCGCATGTTCGCGATCGTCCACGCGGCCGTTTTGCGTGCGAGGGCCAACGCGCGCGGATCGCGACTGCGAAGCTCGCAAAGTGTCGCGATCGCAACCGCCGCCGAATGGATGTCGATCGGATAAACTCCGTCATTATAATACTTAGGAGCTCCATCCTCGCGAAAGAACGTATCGAGCCAGTAGTTCAAACCCCGGGTTACAGAGCCGACGAACTCATCTCTTGCTGACGGTATTACATCGATAATGCGATGAAGAGACGTCAGGATGTATGCCGTATGAAAGTTATCGACCCATCCCTGATCGTCGGCCTCGCCATAGCCCCAAGAACCATCCGGACGCTGATGCCGCACGACAAACCTCGCCGCCTTCTCGGCAAGCGTCACGTACTCTTCATTGTCGGTCATCCGGCCAGTTCGCGCGAGGCATTCGCCGGCCAGAAGACTTGCATTGTAAACGCGCGTGGTGTCGAGCGGCGTATAGCTGAAGCAAACCTCGTCATCTGTTTCGACAGAGCGCTTGAGATCATTCCGGATGAACTCGCACATAGCAACAAGGTGGTCGCGCAAGGTTTCTTCGTGAAATTCCTCATATGCTTCGATCAGCGCGTGCGCCGCGAACGCGGTCGGTACTATCGCAGGCGTTCCTCGTGGAGCAAGAAAATGCCGCGACTGCCAGTCGAAGTTGTAACCGAACGCACGCGTAGCAGTGCCATTCTTCGTAGTTGCCTCGATCCCGTTCGCGAGGAGCCCACCGATAAGGTCGCGTGCGTTTTCGGCGTGGCGTTCGTTTCGAGTTGCACGAAACCGAGAAAGCTCGGCGAGCGCAAATAGGGCGAGCGTCTTCGGATTAACACCGGCTGGAACACCGAGCAATCGACGAACGTCGACAGGAGAACGTTTTACAGCCTGCAACCAAACCAGTCGGGCGGTGCGCGAGTGCCTTAGCGGCGTCATTTGAAAAAACCGGCTGCTCAGTCCGTCGAACGGATCGTGACCCGCAAAATCGCGTTCGCGGCAGTATTCGAACAGCCGGTCGTAGATGTCTTCGAGGTCGCTGGCCATCACGTTCGGATACGAGGTTATCACAACCCGCCTCTTTTGCCTTTGCGGTTAAAAGCTGGATAATAAGGGCTTGCGGCGGTTTTTTTTAGGGATGAAGTTACTGTCCGACATCCGATTACTGGTCCTGGCGATCTGGTTTGGAGCGGCGGTCTTCTTCATTGCCGTCGCCCAGACGGCCTTTGCCGTACTGCCCGACGCCGAAACCGCCGGAACGGTCGTCAACCACACGCTCCGGGTTTTGAATTACGGCGCGATCGCGACGGCCGTCCTGATGTTGCTGACATCGGTGATCGGATCCGGCCGGATCAGCACCTTCTGGCTCTGGATCGAGCGGTTTCTGTTGCTTGTCGTCGGCGCGGCCGGCGCTGTCGGCCAGTTTGTCATCGGTTATTGGCTCTCGGCGATCCGCGCACAGGCCGGACAGCCGATCGAGCAGTTGGCGGCTGACGATCCGCTTAGAGTGCAGTTTGCAACGCTCCACGGCTATTCAGTTTGGGTGCTGATGGCGGGAATGGCGGCCGCACTGATCGGTTTTTTCATTATCGCCAATCGGAAGTTCGGCGATCGGAAGACCGGCAGCGACATCTACGATTTTTCGAACGAGTTCAAGAACTGATATGCAGATCCTCGAGAATGAGACCGAGCTTCAGAAACGCTTTGCCCGCTGGCATGCGAATGACGCGCTCCGCGGCTACCCGTGGGTAGAGAACAAGCGCTCGCCGCTCACGCCGCTGCACCGCTCGCTGCCGCTTCTGAATCTCGGGCTTGTTTCATCGGCCGGCGCATACATCGACGGAACCGAGGCTTTTGACATTGAAACGAAGGATGGAGACCTCGCCTGTCGCGAGATACCGATCGAGGTGGAGGCCTCGGATCTGCAATTTTCCGCTCAGGGTTACGACTCGAAAGCAGTTCGTGAGGACCGGAACACTCAGATCCCGATCGATCGCCTGCTCGAATACGAGGCGAACGCGGTCATCGGAAGTTTGAACAACGTATGGTGGAGTGTAAGCAGTTGGATACCGAATGCGAGCCGAGTTGCAAGTGAACTGGGGCCGCACCTCGCCGAGCGCATGCACCGTTATGGCGTTCAGGCTGCCCTGCTGATCCCGGCTTCGGAGCTGTGCCACCAGACCGTAGGCATCCTTGCGCGCGTGATCGAAAAGACGGGAATACCAACGATGACGATCTCGGTCGCGCCGTCGATAACCGACAAGGTCCGGCCTCCGCGAACCGCGTACTACACGGGTGAATTCGGCTCGGTCGCCGGTGAACCGAACTGGCGCGAGCATCAGCTTCGGATCCTCGACGAATCGCTCCGGTGGATCGAGACCTTTGACCAGCCCGGCTCGCGAAAACTCGCCGTGGACCTACAGTCGCAGGTCGAAGCCGCCCGCGGGGAAAGATAAAGACAGCAACCACGAAAGAACACGAAAGATCACCAATGGGCTTCTCCCATTCGTGTACTTTCGTGCATTTTCGTGGTTGCTTCTTAGCTTCCGGCGGTTTGCCAGACCTTTATCGCTTCGGTCGGCCTGATAAACATGATCAGATTGAGGATCAGGCTGTCTCTGATCGTTAGCAGCAGTATGGCCTCGGTCGCCACGAACAGCGCAAGCGACTTCCAGAACCTGATCTTATACGCGATGAAAAACCCGAGCGCGCAGGCGATGATGTCGGCGATTGAATTGATGATCGAATCGCCAAAATAACTGAGCGAGATCGTCTCTTCGCGATAGAGGTTGATGACATAGCTCGTATTCTCGGCCACTTCCCACGAGCTTTCGATAAAGATCGCAAGCACAAAACGCCACGCCATCGGCAGCTTCCCCCACCATCTGTAAATCGGGTTCGGCATTAAAA
>CAZSOE010000335.1:0-3075 GCA_964608335.1 uncultured Chloracidobacterium sp. | reverse complement strand
CTTGAACGCCTCGGCAAATTGTGTCGTCAATGCCGTCGTCGTAGTCATCTCTCAGTAAACACCTTTATCAAGCTAAATTTCGCATCGGCCCTGATCGTGTTGACCGGGTCCAGGATGAAGTCCCGTGCGATCCGCAGCTTCGCCTCGTTCTCGGCCCGCGGTCGTTTATCATCGACAAGCGTCGAACGGTCATAGTCAAACAGAAAATCGTGCCGTGTTAATACATAATCGACGCCCATCGCCGCCGTCTTCGCCCTCAATTCCTGCACGTTCCGCGATTCCCACAACATTCTTCGCAGCGTCCAGTCTTCGAAGAGGTAATCCGCGAACACCGGCCGGTCGAGATGGTAAGTGTCACGCCGCATATTTATCAGCCAAACCCGCGCGTCCGCCGGCGTATCGCTATGAATCGTTTGATAGTACGGATAATAGTCGAGGTTGCGCGTCAAGTATTCGTCGCGCGTTTCGCCGCCGAGAACTACACGCAGCGGCGCCTTTTGGCAGAACCACGCGAAGATCGTCAAGAGCCCGCAAATACTCGCCGCAACGAGCGAGAACTGCGCGACCCTGGCCAGGCGCCCGCCGATCCTTTCAGCTGCGGCCGCGATCGCTATCGCCAGCAACGGGACGATCGGCAGCAGGTACCTGAGCTGCTGGCTTGAAAACAGCCAGAAAAGATAGATTATCCCGGCGACGCCCGCCATTATCTTGACATCAACAGCGAGGTCGAGCTTCCACAGCGCGAAGATAAGCAGCGGAAGGCCGATCAGGAACGCGGGCCCAAGCACACCGTCATAAAACGCCGGCTGCTCCGGCTGGGCCATTACCGACGCACGCACCGGCGCCGTCAGGTAATTCAGCTTGTTCGCGTCCGCCCCGCCGTACTGCGAGTTCATCGCCTGAAACAAATTCGACCGCTCGACATCCCAACCGTCGGCCTTGCCCGGCCAGATGCTCATATAAAACGGAAAGATCGGCGAGCCCGTCGCGGCCCACGTTCGTATATACCATGGCGACGCGATCACGCCGGCCAACAACAACGCCGCGAAACCCATCGCAGCAACCCTGCCGGGACGCGGAACGACGCTCGCGCCATCAGAACCGGAAGCAGCAGCGACCGGATTCTTCGCCGCGCGAGCACGGAGCAGGATGATCAATGCAAACGCGGCGAAAACAAAAACCGCAGTAAGCTTGATCGACAATGCCGCACCAAGAAAGATCGCGACCAAGATCGTCCAGCCCCAGCTTTGCTCCTTCCACCAGCGGGTCAATCCATACGCCGCGAGCGTCACATAAAGAGCAAGCGAGAGATCGATATACCCGCTCGATGCGACGTGATAAGCCGTCGGGATCGTCGCCACGCCCGCTGTGGCAAGAAGCGTCCAAGGGCGCGAAAGATCCAATTCGCGAGCCCAGCCGTAAACCGCACTGAGAAGCAGTGGAAGGAAAAGAAACGTCGTTGCACCTGCCGCTGCTTCGCCCGCGCGAGGGCTAACGACGTTGCCGAGCAGCATCGCCCAGACCGAATGCATCTCGGAGCCGAGCGCCAGATAGCTTGCGATGTTGCCGGCGACGAACTCCACCCCATGCTGCGCGACGAATATCTTCGGAAGCGTGAAGTGATAAAGCAGAGTGTCCTTTGCAACCGGCGGGGCCGTTGCAGAGGCAAGCGAGATAGCCAGAATAAGTCCCACTGCCGTGACCAATGACCACTGAAAGGCCGTCAGTTCTCTCCAAAAGACAAATTCGTGGTTCTCCGGTTTTTTTCGCCAAAGAAGGGGCAACGCAAACAGCGCTATTCCGGCCAAAACGGCCGCGATCGCAGCCGCAGCGTAAAACCCTCCGGACAGGCCGGCCAGGAACCAGAAAAAAGACCAGAACGCCGCCCCGAGACCACCCAAAACCGCGAGCCTCAGGGCGGTCCGAGTCGCGTCGACGCCAAGCAGCCAGTAGATCGACCTTCCGGCCCCTAACCAAGCGCAGAGGATCAACGGCGCAACGATCAATCCAGCAAGACTGGACTTGATGCCATCGCCGATCAGGGGCCCACCGCCGAGTTTGCCGATCAGCTTGGGCAGTTGTCCGATGTCACTTCCCCGATACGAAAGAAAGGCGACGATGAGCGCGGCCGCAAAGACCACGAATACGATCGCGATCAGAATCCCGTGCTCGTGTTTCGTTTCAGCCTTCATCTATATCCAGCGGCGCACGCGTTTTTGAAACTCGATGTATTTATCGCCGTGCAGGCGCGTTAAGAACTCTTCCTCGAGGCGTACCTGTATCTGGATCAGGACATCCGCCAGGACAACCGCCATTAGCGTCACAGCATTGGGCAGAGCGAGGAAGAAGCCGATCAGCGCGGTCCGCATTCCCAGGAAAATCGGGTTACGCGAGATGCTAAAGAGACCGCGTTCGACCAGATCGGTTTCTTGCTCCTGATCGATGCCGATGCGCCACGACGTGCCCATCTGCATCTGCGCCGTCGCGGTCCAGATCAACGCGATCGCCATCAGAGCGAGGCCCACGCCCTGCACTACGTTACTCTCAAGCCACAGTATCGGTGTCGCGAATTGATAGACGCCCGGAAGAAATGAAAAGGCAAGTGTGGTCAGCAGGAGCAACAATGCCGGGACACGATAGAGACTCTCGACAAAATCGATCGCACCCTTTCCCTTGCCGACAACATACGGATTGACGCCCGTGCGCTTGTAGACGAGATACGACCGCCAGACAAATGCCACGAGAAAGAACACGAGCAGATAAACGGGTAGGATGATCCTGAGAGCCTCGGTCACTTAGTTCCCCGCCGCCTTTACCCAGTCGTAGCCCTTTTCCTCGAGCTCCAACGCCAGCTCCTTGCCGCCCTCTTTCACGATCTTGCCGTCCGCAAGCACGTGGACCATGTCGGGGACGATGAAGTTCAATAGGCGTTGATAGTGAGTAACTAGGATGATCGCGTTGTCTTTCGAGCGAAGCTTGTTAACGCCCTCGGCAACGATGCGAAGTGCGTCGATATCAAGACCGGAATCGGTCTCATCGAGGATCGCGAGCTTTGGCTCGAGTACCGCCATCTGC
>CAZSOE010000334.1:0-3076 GCA_964608335.1 uncultured Chloracidobacterium sp. | reverse complement strand
ATCGGCACTGGCCTTTTTCTTTTGCGAATATGAAAGCGATCGTAGTCCGCGAATACGGTGAGCCTGACGTGATGAGGGTCGAGGAGGTCGAGCTTCCCCAACCTGGCGGAACGCAAGTTCGCGTAAAGATCGAAGCGGCGGGCGTGAATCCGGTCGATACCTATCTGCGCACAGGCATTCACGCGCATGCTCCCAAGTTACCGTACACGCCGGGCAAGGACGGGGCCGGCACGGTCGAGGCCGTTGGTGACGAGGTCGCAAACTTCGCCGTGGGCGACCGGGTCTATACGGCTGGATGTGTGACCGGGACCTATGCCGAGTTCGCGTTGTGCGAAGAGCGACAGCTTGGACGGCTGCCTGACAACATCAGTTTTGAGCAAGGCGCCGGCGTTTGGACGCCGTATGCGACAAGCTATCGCGCACTTTTTCAAAAGGCCGGCGCGAAAAAGGGCGAGACCGTCCTCATTCACGGAGCATCGGGCGGCGTCGGCATTGCGGCCGTCCAGTGGGCGAAGAATGCGGGTCTAACGGTCGTGGGCACCGCGAGTTCCGATGAAGGCCGTCATCTCGTCATCGATCAAGGGGCCGATGCGGTTTTTGACCACACGCACGAGGACCATCTTGGCGACATCAGAGAGTTCACGGGCGGCGGCGGTGTTGAAATCATCATCGAGATGCTTGCGAACGAGAATCTCGAGCGCGATTTTGAGGCGCTGGCGATGCACGGACGCATCGTGATCGTCGGCAATCGCGGCAGCCTGCAGTTTACGCCGCGCCAAGCTATGACCAAGGACGCGACGCTTTTTGGGATGTCGCTGTTCAACGCGCCGCAGAACGCGGTCGACGAGATCCACGGCGCCATCTTCCAAGGCCTTTCCGAGGGCTATCTGCGGCCGATCGTCCATCGCCGATTCGCACTCAGCGAAGCTCCCGCCTCACACGAGGCAGTCATCTCGCAAAAAGCCGCGGGCAAGATCGTCATTTGGCCACAGGCCCGGCATTGACCGCAGCAAAGTTCTCGAGCGCCTCGAACACCTGCAGCGCATAACGGACGTTCCCGAACGGCGCCGATACCTGAACGCCTTGGATCACATCGCGCACCTCTAACAGCGACTCGCGCGCGATCCTGATACCTTCTTCACGGGCCTCTTCCTTGCCTTTGTCCGAGGCAATGCGCATTCGTTCGAGGATCTCGGGCGTGACCTCGACGCCGGGAACCTCGTTATGAAGGAACTCGGCATTGCGAAAACTCACAAGCGGCCAGATACCAGCGACGATCGGGATCTTGACGTGCTCGATCTGTTTTAGGAAACGTTTGAGCTGCGCAGTATCGAATACAGGCTGCGTGATCGCGTATTCCGCCCCGGCCTCGACCTTCCACTCGAAACGGCGGATCTCTTCTTCCATATTTACCGCGCCGGGATTGACGCCGACGCCGATCGAGAACGCCGTGGGTGTGCCGATCGGATTATTGCCCAGGTCGAGTCCGTGGTTGAGCTTGTTGACCATGTTCGTCAGGCCGATCGAATCGATATCAAAAACGGCGGTCGCGTCCGGATAAGGCCCCATTTTTGGCGGGTCGCCGGTGATGATCAGCAGATTCCGAAGGCCGAGCGCCGCCGCGCCGAGCAGGTCCGACATCATGCCCAGTAGGTTGCGGTCGCGGCAGCAATAGTGAAGCACAGCCTCGATGCCGATCTCGCGCTCGACGAGGACGGCGGTCGCCTGGGCGGACATTCGCGTCTGCGCGCGCGGGCCGTCCGGAATGTTCACGCCGTCGACACCGGCGTCCTTGAGCAGTCGGATCGAATCGAGCGTCTTCTGCGCGTCGCAGCCCTTTGGCGGAAGCACTTCGACCGAAGTTACAAACTCGCCCCGTGCGATCTTCGCCGCCCAACGCGAACGTTCCTCCGCCGGTACGACCTGCACGTCCTCAGGCTTTAGCTCGGCGACGGTCGCGGGCTGTTTTACAAAAACTTTAGCGGTTTGCCGCGGGCTGTCGGCGCGGATGGCGGTGGCCATCAGCTTGATGTGCGTCGGCGTCGTGCCGCAGCATCCGCCGACGAACTTTGCACCGGCCTGGACAAAACGCCGCGAGAATTCGGCCATATACTCGGGCGAACCCATGTAGAACTGCCGCCCCTGCACATCGCGCGGCAGACCGGCGTTGGGCTGTGCCGACAGCGTCTTTGTGGTGAGCGGACGCATTTTTTCGAGGGCGTTGAGCAGATGGTTCGGGCCCATTCCGCAGTTCAGCCCGATCACGTCCACATCAAGCTCATCAAGCCTCGACGTAAAGCCCTCGGGCGTCGTCCCGAACGTCGTCTTGCCGTCCATCTGGATCGCCATCTGGGCGATAACGGGCAGATCGGTCAATTCGCGCACCGCTCGCACGGCCTGTTCGAGCGCGGGCAGCTCGGAGAATGTTTCGAGAACAAAGAGGTCCACACCGCCCTCGAGCAACGCTTCGGCCTGTTCCTTGTAGAGTTCCTTCGCCTCGTCAAACGACGTCGGCCCGAAAGGCTCGATCCTGAGGCCAAGCGGCCCGATCGCACCCGCAACAAAAACACGTTCGCCCGCAGCCTCGCGTGCTATTTTCACCGCCGCGATATTGATGTCGCGGAGCTTGCCCTCGAGGCCATACGCGAGCAGCTTATGCCGCGTCGCACCGAATGTGTTCGTCTCGATGATCTCGGCACCAGCCGCAACATATTCGTCGTGCACCTCGCGCACAAGGTCCGGCGCGACAATATTCAATTCGTCATAGCTGCGATTGATGTACACGCCCTTGTCATACAACCGCGTCCCCACCGCGCCGTCAAAGACATAGATCGAATCGGATTCGAGTAGCTCGCGAAAATCTTTCATAACATGGATCGTCGTTCGTGGTTCGTTGATCGTTGCCGCTTCTATTGTTCACTTTACGTGCCGAGCGACGAACAACGATCAACGATCAACGAACAAAACCAAAAAGCCTCGCCAAACAGCGAGGACTTTTTCTAAAACCGATTTCCTGTTAGCTGTTTAGCGGATTATTTAACGTGGTCGCAAGTCGCCTTAACTCACCACGATGTTG
>CAZSOE010000333.1:0-3080 GCA_964608335.1 uncultured Chloracidobacterium sp. | reverse complement strand
CGCCGTGCGATTTGTCGGTTTCGGCCATTATCTGGTCCTCGGTCAGGTTTTGGGACGCGAGCTTTCGCTTAAGGTAAACATCGACGATCTTGCGGACCATACCTCCTGCAAAGATCGGTGCCGAGGTTGCGATCGGCAGGTATAAGCCGACGGCAAACGCAAGCGAAGGCACCCCGAGGATCTCGAGCATTATCGCGATCATCGCACCTATCAGAACAAGGCCCCACGGAAGGTCCTGGCCCAAAACGCCCTTGATGATGTAGGACATCAGAGTCGCCTTCGGTGCGTCATAGCGAGTTAGCTTGTTACCGTGTTCGTCCTCCTTTACGACGCCGTTGATCGCGGGGTCGACCAGGTAAACCGGCTGGCCCTGGTTGTTAACGAGATACTTCCCGATCGGGCCCGCGGCCGGATCGGTGTTTTGCCAGACGCGATATTGAGTCGTGTCCGAAATGTACTGACCCGTGTGCACCTGCTCGCTCTTGAGGTGACCTCCCTCGCGAAAGAGCTTGTCTTCCGTCACGCTAAATCCGGCCGGAAACTTGGTCAGATCGACCTTCTGGTAAAAGGTTCCGCCGGTGTTGAGATAGAGAAGCAACGGCCCTAAAACCAGCGCCGAAGCGAGCGCACCGACGAGGATCGCGATCTGCTGCCGCCGCGGGGTTCCGCCCACAAGGAACCCTGTCTTGAGGTCCTGCGACGTTGTGCCGCCGTTCGACGCAGCAATACAAACGATGCCGCCGATCGACAACGCCGTCACAAAATACGGGTCAGACGCGGTCCAGCCAAGAGCGAGGAAGACGAGACAGGTGAAGAGCAATGTCGCAACCGTCATTCCAGAGATCGGGTTCGAGGAAGAGCCGACCTCACCGGTCAGGCGGGACGACACCGTCACGAACAAGAATCCGAGAATTACGATCAGGATCGCCCCTGCGACCGAAACGACAGGATCGTTCGCGATGAAAAGGCCGAGCGACGGCGACAGCATGACGGCGGCCATGAGGACGATGAGGCCTATGATCACGTACTTCATTGAGAGGTCCTGGTCGGTGCGCTCCGTGCCGTTGGCCGCCGATGAGCCGCCGCGAAGATCGGCAAGACCTGATTTGAGGCCGTGAATAATGGTCGGTAAGCTTCGCCCCAGCGAGATTATTCCCGCCGCCGTCACGGCGCCTGCACCGATATAAAGGATGTACTCGCTTCGGATCGCACCGGGCGACATTTCCGCGATCTTCTTACCGACCGCCGGCGCCAGCGGGCTCGCTAATGCATCACCGAAATATTTGATCAACGGGATCAGGATCAGATACGAAAGAATGCCGCCGCCGAGCATGATCGCCGAGATATACGGGCCGATGATGTAACCGACGCCGAGAAGGGCCGGGTTGTTTTCGAGATGGACCGAACCGCCTTTGAGCACATTGTCCGGCAGCTCCTTGCCCGGCTCGGGGTTCCATGCCGAAAAGACATCCATCACCGATTTGTAAATAAATCCGAGCCCGAACCCGGTCGCGATGATCTTGCCACGGTGCAGCACCTCGCTGTCGCTGGCCGCTTCGGTCCCGGCCTGGTGCGCGGCGTCGCGCGATTCCTTTGAGGCGCCTGCGATCAGCACCTGCCCGCAGGCCGTTCCCTCGGGGTACTTCAGCAGCCCGTGCTGGTCCTTGATGAGCGCGCGCCTCAGCGGGATCATCATCAGGATGCCGAGCAGGCCGCCGAGCACCGCCACAAGCGTCACGCGCCAGATCTCAAGATCGAATCCCAGTATCAGGATCGCAGGCATCGTAACGCCGACACCAAACGCGATCGATTCGCCCGCCGACCCCGCGGTCTGCATCACGTTCGATTCGAGGATCGTCGCGTCGCGAACCCCGACTTTCGACATAAGCCGAAACAGCGTGATCGCGATGACCGCCACGGGTATCGACGCCGAGACGGTCAGACCCGTCTTTAGCACCAGATAGAGTGACGACGCACCGAAGATGATGCCGAGCAGCGTTCCGACGACGAGCGGGAAAGGCGTCAGCTCGCGCAAGGTTGTTACGCTCGCCGGAATGTACGGCTTAAAGTTTTCGAGAAACGGGTTTTTCATGCCCTGGTGTCTCCTTGGCTTTGATGTCGGCAGCCCGAGTGCGGTCGGGCCTCTTTTTCGGGGAAAGGCTGGAACTCCCGGTTAATTTACAGCGGAACACCCGAAAACGCAACAAAAGTTACTGCTTGGTACTGGGTCAGTTTGAAAACGGCGGGTCGATCTATCTCTGTGCGCTTTGTGTCCGCCCTTTGTGGCCTTAGTGTTTTAGGCTGGTCTTAACACAAAGGACACGAAGAGAAGACACAAAGGTCACGGAGAGATTTCAAACTGAACCATGACCTACTGCTTCGGTTTCAACAGCTTTGTCCTTATCCGCCTTTGTGATCTTTGTGTCTTGAACTTCGTGACCTTTGTGTTAAGCGGCTTTTTCAACATAAAGGACACAGAGGGCGGACACAAAGGTCACAAAGAAAATTCAGACGGACCGACTTCTGACCCGTTGTTGGCTTGAGCCCGCGTGCTTGCTATCTTTGACGCTGTGGACCTTGAGAAACTCCGTCGCAAATGTCTGTCGCTCGCGGGTGCGACCGAGGACATAAAATGGGGGAGCGATCTGTGCTTCTGCGTCGGTGCGAAGATGTTCTGCGTTACCGACGCCGACTCGATCGCACACGGCATCTCGTTAAAGACGACGCCCGAACGCTTTGCCGAATTGACCGAACGCGACGGCATCGCGCCCGCTCGTTATGTCGGCCGGTATCATTGGATCACGATCGAACAGCCCGACGCGGTCACGTCCGCAGAACTAAACGATCTCATCAAACAGTCTTACCAACTGGTTTTTGATAAACTACCGGCAAAGCTAAAGAAAAATATCGGATAGGATCCTTTTGTGCCCATTGTGTCTTCCCTTTGTGGCCTTTGTGTTTGAAAAAAGGCGAAACACAAAGAGCACAAAGGGCAGGCACAAAGTTCACAAAGCGAAGACTAAGGAATGATAATTGCCATCGACGGCCCGAGCGGGGCGGGTAAATCTACACTCGGAAAG
>CAZSOE010000332.1:0-3093 GCA_964608335.1 uncultured Chloracidobacterium sp. | reverse complement strand
CGTACACCGCTTTTGCCCTCGACCAGGCCGTTCCAAAACGCCTCGCGTCCCTGGCCGAGCGGCGTCACGCAGCCGACTCCGGTGATACAAACGCGCCGCGGCGCTGAAAAATTATTCAACATTTACGAGTTATGGTTGTGGGTCTAACCCGACTAGCATACACCATCGGCCGCAAAACGCCGCAATCCGGCTTCATTATTGACTCGATAGACCTCGACAGCTACTCTTTACTCGATACGCCATTCCCGTTTGCCCCGGCCGCCGACCTCTCGAGGCCCGCTATGGAACATCCGCTTTACCAGGTGATCGAACAGTATGGCATCTACGCCGTGTTCGCACTTTGTACGGTCGAGGGAGACATAACGCTGCTGATCGCCGGCGTGCTCGCCCACAGCGGTTTTTTCGGCAACTACAGTTTCCTGAAAGTGTTGTTCTTTGGGACGCTTGGCGGGATGGTGGGCGATTCGATCGGCTATTTGATCGGCCGGCTTTTTCACGAGAACGCCAAGGACTATCGCTTCTATCAGGTAGCGCAGCCGCGTATCGAGAAACTGGTGGATAAGTTCGGCGGGTCGGCGATCGTCATATCGAAATACATCTACGGCATACGCGCCGCGATGTGCATCTTTTACGGTATCGGCAAGATGCCGTTTCTGCGGTTCCTCGGCCTGAGCGCACTGAGCTGTTCGCTCTGGGTGATGCTGCTCGCCGGTCTCGGGTATTTTTTCAGCGGCTTCATTACGTCTATACTCGGCGATTACCAGCGGATCGGTATCGCGCTGTTCTTTATCGTAATGGTGGGCGTCATCGTCTTCTACGTGATCGAGCGCTTCTGGCTCTCGGAACGTGTAGAAGCCGCCAACCCCGAAACGATACATAAGATCGAAGAAACGATCCTCGCCGTCGAAGAAGCCGCGACGGAGAAGCTCCACGACCTGACAGAGCGGCTCCACCTTACTCGTGAGCCAAATCAGGAGGAGAAGCAAGAAGAAGGACATGATGGTTCGTAGTTCGTTGTCCGTTGTTCGTTGTTCGTAGAAGATGAGTAGAACAAACTTTGAAAACCTTCGGGTTTATCAGTTGTCCGAGGAGCTTGCGGACTCCATTTGGAGAATCGCGTCACGGTGGGATCATTTCGATCGTGACACTGTCGGAAAGCAGATCGTCCGCTCTGCGGACAGCATCGGCGCGAACATTGCGGAAGGGACCGGAAGGTATGGGATCCAGGACAATAAAAGGTTTGGATATTTTGCGCGAGGTTCCCTCAATGAAACCAAACATTGGCTCCGACGCGCGTACAAACGCCATTTACTCACGAAGGCCCAGGTAGACTCACTCAAGCCGATCGTCGACGAGTTATCGCCAAAACTCAACGCCTATATCAAATCGATCAAGGCGCGGCCCGAGGAAACACCGACCATCAACGAACAACGAACCACGAACCGCGAACAATGATCATCGAAGCCTCCGCCCCGACACGCGTCGATCTTGCCGGCGGCACAATTGATATTCCCCCGCTGTTCTTGTTTCACGAGGGAGCGGCGACGGTTAATTTTGCGGTCGATATGCGTGCCCGGTGCCGGATCGAGACGCGCGGCGACGACCGGATCATCATTCACTCGACCGACCAGAACGAAACGGTCGAGACGCGCGTCGGCGACGTGGACGGCCTGCGGACCGAGCCGCGGCTCGAGCTGCTCGCGAAGCTCGTTCATTTCTTCCGGCCCGAGACGGGCTTTCAGATGACGACGACGGCCGAGGCGCCGGCGGGTGCGGGGCTTGCGGGCTCGTCGACGCTCAACATCGCGTGCATCGGAGCCCTCAACAAGCTGGTCGGCGAACGCTACGCTCCGACCGAGTTCATACGGATCGCCGCGAACATCGAATGCCAGGTGATTCGCGTGCCGACGGGTTTTCAGGATTACTATTCGGCGCAGTATGGCGGCGTGGCGTGCATTCACTTTGGCGTGGACGGGATCCGCCGCGAAGGTCTGCCCGTCGATACGTCAGTGCTCGAACGCCGCATCGCGATCCTCTACACCGGCGAGCCGCGAAACTCAGGCATCAACAATTGGGAGATGACAAAGCGCCACATCGACGGCGACCGTGAGATCTTCGAGATCTTCGAGGGCATTCGCGACACATCGCTAAAGCTGCGCTCCGCCCTGCTCGCGAACGACTGGGAGGCGGTCGGCCCGATCATCGCCGAAGCCCACCCGCGCCGCAAACGCCTCGCCCCCAATATCACGACGCCCCACATGGACCATCTCATCGACGTCGCCCTCGCGAACGGTGCCATCGCGCCCAAGGTCTGCGGTGCCGGCGGCGGCGGCTGCATCGCCTTCTACTGCGAAGACGGCCGCCGCGCAGACGTAGAAACCGCCCTCGCCCGCGAGCAAGGCACCCGCATTCTCAACTGGAAGGCCAGCCCGGACGGCCTGATCGTGCAAACGGGCCGATAACAAGAAAACCTCGGAGGATCGCCGCGTCCGATTCGCCGGTTTCTCAAATGAGGGGAAAATCGCAAGTCAGACCCCGCGAGTTCCTGGCTCGGGCCGAAGGTGTAGCGGTGACTCATCTCGGCCAGCTTTGTCCCTCCCGCAATGACATAACTGCGCTGCTTATCGCCGGTGACTTCCTTTTCCCTTCAATAAATCTCTTTGCCTTCGCCGTACTGATCCCACGAACAGGATACCTGGACCCTGTTCTTTTTAGAGAAGCTCGATATCGGTTCACAAGTAACATCAAAGAGGTAATTGTCTCGGTAGTAGTACCCGATCCCTTTCTTCGTTGGGGTCCAACCCTGTGACCGAACATATGCGTAGAAGGGCTCTTTCGCGGCACTACATGCTAACGATGTCTCATAGTTGTTGGCATACGATCCCCGGTCGGGTTTAATAAGCTCTTGCGAACCGGTCAGGACAAGATTTTCGGGAATTGGAATTGCGTCGCAAATACTTTTCAGGTCATTGTAAACCCGATTCCTGTGTTGCTGAATCTCTTGATACATTCGACACCCACCAGCGAAAGTGCCGACTAAGAAGACACAGGCAAGGATGCAATTAATCTTCATATCAACTCCCCTTTACCATA
>CAZSOE010000331.1:0-3108 GCA_964608335.1 uncultured Chloracidobacterium sp. | reverse complement strand
CGACCCTAAGCGATTTGACGAGCAGTATTCGCTCATCGAACCCGAGCTGCAAACCGCAGACGACGGCGCCCGTTATTATCTGTTGCCTCCGCATCATTACGGCCTCGGCGTAACGGTTGAGACGTTCAAAATGCCGCGAAACGTGACCGGCATCGCTGTAGGCAAATCGACATACGCCCGTGCCGGCCTGCTCGTAAACACGACACCGCTCGAAGCCGGCTGGACCGGCCGCCTGGTGGTCGAGATCGCTAACCTCGCCAACCTCCCGCTTCGCGTTTACGTCAACGAAGGCATCGGACAAATACTCTTCTTCGAATCGGATGAGGACTGTGCCGTCAGCTACAACGACCGCGGCGGCAAGTATCAGGGGCAAACCGGTCTGACTTTTGCGAAGGTGTAACAGCTAATCGTGTTTGAGCGTGTCGTTGCATTCGTAGCGGTTATCAGCGTTCTGGTCTTGACGACGACCGGCCAGGTCGAGAAACGGCCGCGTGCTCGAGATCTTGGTCTGAAGATCGGCGTTCTGCCTGTCGGCGACCTCAATGCGATAACAGATGTTGCGGGTGTGACGGTTGGACAGACAACGATCATTCGCGGCCACAATGTTCGCACGGGTGTCACCGCCGTTCTGCCCCACGCGGGCAACCTGTTTCGGGAAAAGGTGCCCGGTGCGGTATTTGTGGGGAATGGTTTTGGCAAGCTTGCGGGATCGACGCAGGTCAACGAGCTGGGCGAGATCGAAACGCCGATATTGCTTACTTCAACGCTGTCCGTGCCAAAAGTCGCCGACTTTCTGATCGATCACATGCTAGCGCTGCCGGGCAACGAACAGGTCCGATCGGTCAATCCGCTCGTTGCCGAGACGAACGACGGCGGCTTGAACGACATTCGCGGTCGTCACATCACGCGAGACGATGTCTTTAACGCCCTCAGGAACGCGAAAGGCGGGCCGGTGGATGAAGGCTCGGTCGGCGCCGGGACCGGAACCGTCGCATTCGGCTGGAAAGGCGGCATCGGTACGTCGTCGCGAAAACTGCCGGCGAGCCTTGGCGGCTACACGATCGGCGTCCTGGTCCAATCAAACTTCGGCGGTGTGCTGTCGATCGATGGGGTACCCGTTGGCGTTGAACTCGGCAATTACTATCTCAAGAACGCAGTCGGTGTCAGTAGCCCAACCGTGAGGGAGGGCGCCGGTAATGATCGAGGCGACGTCAAACCACCCGCTACCGCTGGTGGTTCTGACTTGGCCGATGGTTCTATCATTATCGTCATCGCAACCGACGCGCCGATCGACCACCGCCAGCTCAACCGACTCGCCGCCCGCTCGATGTCAGGCCTCGCGCGAACAGGCTCATCAATGACCAACGGCAGCGGCGATTATGCGATCGCATTCTCGACCGCGAACCGGATCAACGCTGCTGATGCAAAACGGAATATCACCGTCCTCGGCAACGACGCGATGTCGCCGCTCTTCCAGGCGGTGATCGAGGCGACCGAGGAAGCAATACTCAATTCGATCCTCAAAGCTACGACCGTCGCAGGAAGCGGCCGTACTGTCGAAGCGCTGCCGATCGATCGCGTCCGCGAGATCCTCAGGAAATACGGGCGGGCGAAATAGGCAAAAAAGAACTGCTAACAGCTGTTAGCTAATAGCTGTTAGCTGTTTTTTTTAATACATGCAAGCCATCGACAACTACATTGGCGGAGAGATCGTGAGACCGGCTTCGGGCGAGTATCGCGACAATGTCGATCCGTCGACGGGACGGGTATATTCGCAAATTGCTGATTCCGATCAGCGCGATGTGGATTGCGCGGTCGTGGCTGCAAAGGCCGCATTTCCGGCGTGGTCGAGCACGCCGCCGGATGAACGGTTCGCGATCTTGATGCGGCTTGTGGCATTGATCCAGCGCGATCTGGAGCCGCAGGCCTTGGCCGAGAGTGTCGATAACGGTAAGCCCGTTTCTCTCGCTCGCACGGTCGATATACCGAGGGCGATGGCGAATTTCCGGTTTTATGCGACCGCCGCAATGCATGTGGCGAATGAGTCGCATGACACGACCGGAGCGGCGATCAATTACACGCTGCGCCAGCCGTTGGGCGTCGTCGGCTGCATCTCGCCCTGGAATTTACCGCTTTATCTATTTACGTGGAAGATCGCACCGGCATTGGCCGCAGGCTGTACTGTCGTCGCAAAGCCGAGCGAAGTAACGCCGATGACGGCATTTCTGTTGTCGAAGCTGTGCATCGAGGCAGGTTTGCCGGCGGGCGTCTTGAATATCGTCCACGGCACCGGGCCGAAAGTCGGCTCGGCTATCGTCACGCACAAGGACGTAAAAGCCATTTCGTTCACGGGTGGCACAAGGACCGGCGAGGAAATCGCTCGCATCGCGGCGCCTATGTTCAAGAAGCTCTCGCTCGAGCTTGGGGGCAAGAACCCGAACATCATCTTTGCCGACTGCAATTATGCAGAGATGCTCACGACAACGGTGCGATCGTCGTTCTCAAATCAGGGCGAGATCTGCTTGTGCGGGTCGCGTATATTTGTCGAGCGGCCGATCTACGAAAAGTTCAAAAGCGATTTTGTTTCCCGTGTCGCGGCGTTGAAGGTAGGCGATCCGCTCGAAGCAGAGACGGATGTCGGAGCGATCGTCTCGCGGCCGCATTTTGAAAAGATAATGTCGTATATTGACCTCGCACAAAAAGAAGGCGGCACTATCCTGACCGGCGGCAAGCAGGTAAACCTTGACGGCCGTTGTGCCGACGGATGGTTCATCGAGCCGACTGTGATCGAAGGATTAAGTCACGATTGTCGGACGAATCAGGAAGAGATCTTTGGTCCGGTCGTGACGATCCAGCCCTTTGATACCGAGGACGAAGTTCTCGCTTACGCCAACAGCGTCCGCTACGGCCTTTCGGCAACCGTATGGACCGAAAACCTTTCCCGCGCGCATCGCGTATCGGCAAAGCTCGAATCCGGCGTCGTCTGGGTCAACTGCTGGATGCTCCGCGACCTCCGCACGCCGTTCGGCGGTATGAAAGACAGCGGTATGGGGCGCGAAGGCGGCTTTGAGGCGTTGAGGTTTTTTACTGAAGAAAAGAATGTTTGCG
>CAZSOE010000330.1:0-3115 GCA_964608335.1 uncultured Chloracidobacterium sp. | reverse complement strand
GGCGTGTATAACCATCAGCCCGAGGTAGACGGCAAGAGCGACCGTCAGGCCGTACCGTGCCAGAGGACGGTTTGCCCAGCGCATTAGTACGACAGCAGCCACCGTGCCCACTGCTATCTTCACGCCCAGGAACGGGCCGTCGCCGATATCCAGAAGCTTCGCCATGAGCTGATTGCCCTCTGTCGCGACGCCGCTGCGGACCCAAACGATGGTGAGCAGGGCGTCAAGGAGATTGAGGCCGAAGAGAAGGAGCGTCTGGCTGAGAAGCTGCATAAAAGGAGATCTCTCGTGCTAAAAGTTGTTTAAACTCTCTCCTAAAAAGCTCCGGCCCCGGTTTTACCGGGGCCAGAAGACGTTTGAGGATTGTGATCTTTTCTAGACGTAGGGAATATACGCCTAATTCACAGGTTTTTCAAAAAAAGTCGCGGTTTTGGGGCCAGGCCACACTCGACCGATTTTTTTGACAACTAATCGAAGGGCATGGCACTCAAAGTGCGCGGTTTTGCGGTGTTCCCGCTGATCCTGGTCCTGAGGAGGATAGACAGATGAGACAATTATTCTTTCGCACGAACGTAGTAGGATTAATTCTCTTTGTAGTGGTCTTTGGCATTGCCGACATCGCTGCCCAGAAGCCTGCTTTGAAACGCAAGGCCGTGGTCAAAAAAGTGATCAAACCGGCCGAGCCGGTTTACACCGTTGACGCGGGCACGGTCTTTCGGGTCCGAATGAACCGGACGCTGACGTCGAAAACGGCCCGCGTTGGGGAGACGTTCACAGTCACAGTGACCGAGCCTGTCTACTCGTCAAACGGGGTCGTCGTGGTACCAACCGGCAGCACGCTGCTCGGTCGCGTGGATGTGGTAAAACTGGCCGCAAAGGGCGGCAGGGTGGGAGAGCTGGATGCGCACTTTATCCAGGTACGCCTGCCCAATGGCCGCACGCGTTCGATCAATGGCCTGCTCACCGATCTTGACGCCGGAAAGACCATGAGCGATAACGAAGGTACCGCAGCAGGCGATAAGATGAAGCACCGCAAGGTGATCTTTATCGGCGGCGGCGCGGTCGGCGGCACAATTCTCGGCGCGGCGATCGGCGGCGGCAAGGGTGCGCTCATCGGCGGATTGATCGGTGCCGGTGCCGGCTTTCTCGGTGATCGGTATACGAAAGGAGCCGAGGCGGAGGTGAAGTCCGGGACGGAATTCGGCGTTTATCTCAGCCAGGCGATCTCGCTTCCGAGGTTTGTCGAAGTGACTTCGTAGGAGTTAACGTGGCTCGACGGACTTTGTCATGGTGATCCGCGTCCCATCATCGGAACGCTCAATCTCGACATCGTCCATCAGGCCGCGCATCAGTTTCAGCCCCCAGCCGCGGCGGCCGTTTTCCGAACCGAGTGCTGTCATTTCCTGATCGACAAGCCGAACGCCGCGGTTGGTGATCGTCATCGTGATGCGGTCGCGGGTTACCGCAAATTTGAGATTTATCCTGCGGTCGGGACTGTCGCTATGCTCGGTCGCGTTGATGCAGGCCTCGACGAGGGCAGTTTTGATCTGGTTGACAGCCTTTGGAGGGAAGTTGTGGCGGCGCGCTATCTCCTCGACCGTATGGGCCGCGATCATCTCGGTGTCGCCGCCCATCGGGATAGTGATCTCGTACTCGCTGGCGCCGTATTCGCGCGCCGCGAAGCCCGTTTCGGCATTCAACATCCTGGCCAGCAGCGACGCCTGTCGGCGGCTTGAGCCGAATGCATTTCGCTCCTCGAGAAGTGCGAGCGCGTCCTCGGTAAAGCCTTCGGGGGCGACGAGCCAGGTCCGATGGTTCTCGAATCCGCAGTGTGCCGCAGCCATTTCGAGCCGGTCGCACCAGAATTCGGCGGTGTCGCGCGTGGCCTCGAACTTCGCCCCGATCTCTGCCGCGATCCACACGACCTCGCTCTTTTCTCCCTGGTCCGGAAAGCCGATGCCGACCGCCGAGCGTTCGCGCTCGCGGATCTCGTCGAGACGCGGATAAAGAGCGCCGGTGTTTGCCGTATAGACGATCCTCGGCAGTGTCATCCGTTCGTTGTCCTCGCGGAGTGATTTCAGGACCTTTTCCTCGTCGGCACCGTTGAACTCATTCTTGAAACGGCCGTAATCGATCAAGGCAGGCGAGATCTGCTGGCCGTCGAACGCATGCAGGAGCTCATCGAGGCCGAGCGCGGCCATCTGCCGGTAGAAGCGCGACATGAGCTTGGGTGCCCGGCGAATGTTTGCCGCGAGGGCCCGGCCGACCACCAGGCCGCGCGATTCGTGCTCGATCTCGAGCTTCGCCCGCGCGCGGAGATAATCGGAAAAAGAGCAGTCCGACGTATCAAGTGTGATAAGTCCCGAACTGCAGTTGATCAATTCGCGCGCATGGAGTCGCCGCATCGCGCTCTCAAGATCTACGGCATCGAGTCCCGACCGCCTCTGCCAATGCGAGACTGGCACGGTCGTAAACTCAATGTCCAACGTTTCTGCTAGCAGGCGAAGGATCTTCGGTTCTGTTCGACCGTTCGTGCTCCCGGACAGCATCGCATTATACCCGCGGGCGATCCGGCCGCCGAAGATCTCGTCCGTGTAAACATTCTCCACATCGGCAAAGGTCTCGAGGGCCGTATCGCGATCGACGGCGGCCATGAAAAGAGACAATATGTTGGTAAGGTTAGCGCCGAGTTGTACCGCGATCAGGTCGCGGGTCTGGTCACTTATCGCGATCTCGGTCCGATGTGCGAGGCCCTCGACGAACAAACCGACGTCGGAGAATGCGAGCGGTTCGAGAGCCATCGTTTCAAACATCGTTCTCGCAAAAAGCTGTCTGCGGAGCCCGCCGACCACGAACGGATCGTCAAACCGGGATATCGTATCGTTCACGTCCTCTATCAGTGAGCCGTCGGGGACGAGGTCCTCGGCAACGTCCAGGCCGTCAAGCATGACGAAGGTCGGTGCTCCGGCCGCGGCGGCCCTCGACGGCGCGCTCAGGCAACTTCGGATGAATGCTCGGTCATCCTCGCAGCGGCGGTAGTCGGCGCATATCTCGACGAGCCGGTCGACCCAATGCCCGTCAGCCGGCGGAGCGAGTTCGGCGATCTCGGCTATGT
>CAZSOE010000329.1:0-3118 GCA_964608335.1 uncultured Chloracidobacterium sp. | reverse complement strand
AGTTCTTTAGAGTCGCGAGTCGCGAGTCGCGAGTCGCGAGTCTTCCGAAGCTCGACAACGGTGTGCATATGACGACGCTGGCGCCGGAGGTCGATGGCGGGATCGAGTTGATCGGGGAACTTGTTGCCGAGGGTTGGGTCGTGGCGATCGGGCATACGAGGGCGGACGCGGAAACGCTCGATCGGGCATTTGCGGCCGGAGCGAGGCACTTGACGCATTTTTTTAATGCGATGACCGGTGTGCATCATCGCGAAATGGGTGTTGCGGGTTGGGGACTGGCGAACCGAGAAGCGACGTTCGATATCATCGCCGACGGCATCCACGTCGCCGAGTCGATGCTCGAGTTCGCGTGTCGGGCAAAGACGGCGGAGAGGGTTTCGCTGATCAGCGATTCGGTTGCACCGACAGGGCTCGGTGACGGCGAGTACGAAGTGTGGGATGAGAAGATCTCAGTCGTGAACGGACGCACTCAAAATGAACGGGGCAGTATCGCCGGTTCAGTGATCACGATGCACGACGCCGTAAAACGAATGTTGGCGCTTGGTTTTTCAGAGGTCGAAGTCGCGCAGATGGCTTCGACAAATCCGGCTCGATTACTGGGCCTGAAGGACCGCGGTGGGATCGAGGTCGGGAAGCGGGCCGATCTCGTCGGGCTGAACAAAGACGGTACGATCGTGTTTACAATGATCGGCGGAGACCTTACGGAGCCTGACGCGTGCCCGTAGCCCGACCGTGAGCGAGGGCGCCGAGAATAAGAATTGCTTGGGGCGCCTGCCCTCGCGGTCGGGCGACGGACACAGGCTCCATACTGCAAAGGCGCGTTAAATTTCGTAAAGATATGTAAAACCTGCCGCACGTACTTCCATTTGTCGTAAAATCTCACCTTGGATGGATAAGGTCCTCATCATTGACGACGATGAAGAACTCTGTGAGCTGGTCTCGGAGTATCTCGGCGTAGAAGGGTTTCACGTCGAGTGTGTCAATGACGGCGAGAGTGGACTCGAGGCAGCGCTCTCAGGTGAGCATGACATGGCGATACTCGACGTGATGCTGCCGAAGATGAACGGGTTTGACGTGCTGCGAAATCTTCGCGAGCAGTCGAAGCTCCCGGTGATCATGCTGACGGCCCGCGGCGACGATATGGAACGTATCGTCGGGCTCGAGATCGGTGCCGACGACTACTTGCCGAAGCCGTTCAATCCGCGCGAGCTTGCCGCTCGACTGCGAGCGATCCTGCGTCGCAGCGCCGTTTCGAGCAACGGTTCGGACGCGGCGGAAAAGATCGACCTGGACGGGATCCAGCTTTCGCCGTCGTCGAGGACGGCTATGCTCGATGGCACGGAGTTGAACCTTACGTCGGTAGAGTTTGCCCTGTTGCATGAGCTGCTGAAGGAAGCCGGCAAGGTGGTCAAGAAAGACGATCTTAGCGAGAGTGTGCTCGAGCGAAAGCTGTCGCCGTACGACCGCAGCCTCGATATGCACATAAGCAATCTTCGCAGGAAGCTCGGGCCGCGTACGGATGGCAGTGAGCGCATCAAAACGATCCGGTCGGTCGGGTATATCTACACCCTGGTATGAAGCTGTTCGTAAAAATATTTCTTTGGTTTCTGACCGCCATCGGCCTTACGGCCGGTGTCGTGATCTTTGTCACTCGAACGTTTCAAACCGACCCCATGATGGGCCGTTTCGAACGTTCGACCCGCAATCAGCTTACGGTTTACGGAGGCACCGGGACCCAGATCGTAAATGTCGAAGGTGAGGCGGGGCTCAGGGTGTTTCTCGAACGGCTTAAGGACCTTCAGCCGCCTCGTCAGTTGAGTTTGATCGCCCCCGATAACACCGTCTGGTTTGGTGACCCGGTCGATTCACCCGCGGCGCTCGAACTTGCTCACCGCACGCAGCTGCACGCCCAGGTAGAGACGGATTTCGCGGGTGAGGACCGTACGCTCGGTGCCGCACCGGTCGATTTCCCTGACGGGCGACGGTTTGTGCTGATGTTCCAATGGGAACGGCAAACGCCGCCTTCGCTTTTCTGGGGCTCGACGACCGCCTATATCCGGCTCGCGGGCGTTCTGCTTACGGCACTGGTTCTCTGCTATTTGCTCGCGCTGTACCTGAGTTCTCCGATCCGCAAACTTCGCGAAGCAACGAACCGTTTGGCGGATGGCGACCTGGGTACGCGCGTGGAGCCGGGACTAGGCCGTCGCCGGGACGAGCTTGGCGATCTGGCGCGAGATTTTGACGAAATGGCCGGGCGGATCGAGAATCTCATCACGACCCAAAAACGCCTGAACAGCGATATTTCTCACGAACTGCGATCTCCGCTCGCAAGGTTGAACGTCGCGCTTGAGATCGCTAAGCAAAAGGCGGGTTCGGACGCCAATCCTGCGCTCGCGCGTATCGAAGAAGAATCTACGCGTCTAAACGAGATGATCGCGCGCCTTCTAACTCTCGCTAAGCTCGAGAGCGGTGCCGAACGAATAGACCGTGTCCGGGTCGATCTCGCGGAACTAGTTCGCGATGTGGCCGCGGATGCCGATTTTGAGGCGAAGGCGAAAGGAAAGCACGTAGAGGTCTCGCATATCGTTCCATGTTCGGTCGTTGGGAGTGAGGATCTGCTGAGGAGCGCAATAGAGAACGTGCTGCGAAATGCCGTGCGTTACACGAGTGAAGGCACCGTGGTGGATGTCCGACTCGCGACCTCGAACGGCCATGCCGTCGTCAGCATTGCCGACCATGGCGGCGGTGTCCCCGAGGCGGAATTGAATAATATCTTTCGGCCTTTCTACCGGATCGGCGAGGCGCGCGAGCGCAAAACGGGCGGGATCGGGCTGGGTCTGGCGATCGCCGAACGTGCCGTCAACGCCCACAAGGGAACGATATCCGCGCGAAATGCGAACGGCGGATTGACGATCGAGATAGCGCTTGATACGGCGAAGGCCGGCTAGCCTTGTCTGCGCGCAGCCGCGAAGGACCGGATAGCAGCGAAAAGGAATATGAGGCAAAGCACAGCCATGGTAAGCTGTGCGATCACGGGGGCCGTCCACGAAAGCTCACCAAAACGCATCACCAGCCTGCCCGCGGGCACGATAAAACCGATCAACGCGACCGCCGCCGC
>CAZSOE010000328.1:0-3133 GCA_964608335.1 uncultured Chloracidobacterium sp. | reverse complement strand
GGCCCGCTAAACACGCGAAAAGACGCTAAAAAGCAAAGATCATTGTGTCCGTCTTTTCGTATGTTTCGCGTGTTTCGCGGGCACAAATCATATGAAATTCGGACAGGTCGCTAACCCCGACGATATCGACTTCACGATCCCGCCGGATGATAAGGCGACAAAACGGATCTTTGCCACGGAAAAGGCGAAGGAGATGGAGGTTTGGGTCGGGTGTGCCAAGTGGAACAGCAAGGACCTAAAGGGTTTTTATCCGAAAGAGGTCAAATCGAAGGACGAGCTGCATTATTACTCGACGCAGTTCAACTGCATTGAGCTCAACGCGACGTTTTACAAACGTTATTGGGAGAACAACTACACCGCGTGGCGCGAGGGCACGTCGGACGGCTTTAGGTTCTTTCCGAAATTCAACCAGGGCGTCACGCATTACGCTCGATTGAAGGACGTTGACGAGCGGGCCGAGCAGTTTGCCGAGAACATCGTTTTCCTCAAAGAAAAACTCGGGATGCCTTTCCTGCAGATGCACGATAATTTTGGCGCGAAGGAATTTGAAAAGGTCGAGAATTTTGTCCGTAACGTGTGGAAGTACGACATCGGAATTGCGATGGAATTTCGAAAGAGCGAATGGCACACCGACCCGACGGTTTCAGCGCAGCTTTACGATCTGCTTGAATCGCACGGTATCACAAACGTCCTGGTTGACACAGCCGGCCGCCGCGATCTGATGCATATGAGAATGACGACGCCGACGCCGTTCATCCGCTGGGTCGGCGCTAATCATGATTCCGATTTCGCCCGTCTGGACGAATGGGTCGAGCGCATTGCGAAATGGAAAAAACTCGGTATGCGAAAACTCAATTTCTTCGTCCACCAAAACGTCGAAGAAAAGTCACCGCTGCTCTCGGCCTACTTCATCGAACGGCTCAACAAGAGGATCGGAACAAAGCTGGACATTCCCAAGACCGTCGATAAGAAATGATCGAGATCGTGCGAACGGACGAAACGGACGAGAAGTTCCTCGCCCTCGTCAAGCTGCTCGATATCGAGCTGGCAAAGCGCGATGGTGACGAACATGCGTTTTACGCCCAATTCAACGCGCCGGTCGGTTTAGCCGGGGTTGTTTTGGCGTACGATGGCGGGATAGCGGTCGGCTGTGGTGCGTTCAAGCAACACTCTGATGATATCGCCGAGATCAAGCGGATGTTCGTTCTCGCCGGCCATCGCGGAAAGCGCGTTGCGGCAAGGATCCTGGAAGAACTGGAAGGTTGGGCCGTAAAATGCGGCTTTGCTGAATGTATTTTGGAAACCGGATTCAAACAGCCGGAAGCCATCGCTCTTTACAAGCGATCCGGCTATCATCTTATGCCGAACTACGGGCAATATGAAGGTGTTGAGAATAGTGTTTGTATGAAGAAGAGGCTCAACTGATCAATTCGCCCACCTTAGACTCGACGATCTGCCGGATCTCTTTCAAATGCTCGTCCGAATCGGCCTCGAACCGGAGTACAAGTATCGCCTGCGTGTTCGACGCGCGCACCAATCCCCAGCCGTGATCGAAATTTATCCGCGCCCCGTCGATCGTAATAACGTCGTGCGTTCGTGAGAAGTGTTCGGCGAGGCGTTTGACGACGTCGAACTTTGTCTCGTCGGAACACGCGACACGCAGTTCGGGCGTCGAGAATGTTTTCGGAATATCCGCGAGCAAGACTGATAGTCCCGATATATCGGGATCGGTCTTCGATAGTATCTCGATCAGCCGAGCGCCCGCATAGGTCGCGTCGTCAAACCCGTAAAACCTGTCAGCAAAGAAGATATGGCCGCTCATCTCGCCGGCGATCGCGGCCTCGGTCTCTTTCATTTTCGCTTTGATGAGCGAATGTCCGGCCTTCCACATTACAGCCTCTCCACCATGCGCGGCGATGTCGTCAAAGAGTGTCTGCGAACACTTGACCTCGGCGATGATCGTCGCGCCCGGCCGCTCGGCAAGCACGGCGCGTGAGAACAGGACCATCAACTCATCGCCCCAGATGATCCGCCCCGTTTCGTCGACGACGCCGATCCGGTCGCCGTCACCGTCGAGAGCAATGCCAAGATCGGCGTTTATCTCACGCACTTTTGCGATCAGATCGGCGAGATTTTCCTCGACTGTCGGGTCCGGATGATGATTCGGAAAGTTCGAATCCGGTTCCGTAAATAGCTCGGTCAGCTCAACCCCGAGCTCGCGATAGACCGGCACAGCGGTAACGCCGCCCATGCCGTTGCCCGCATCGACGACGACTTTTAGCTTTCGGGCGCCGACCGATGCGCGCGAGATGATGTCGCGGCAATACACGTCAAGAACTTCGATCCGTTCCACGGAGTTCTTTTCGTCGAAGCGCACACTCCCTACCGGTCGTGTTTCCGCCGCCAGTGCCAGGGCTTTTATTTCCTGTATCTGCGAGCCGAACAGAGCGTCCTTGCCAAGACAGATCTTGAAACCGTTATGGTCCGGCGGGTTGTGCGAGCCAGTGATCATAACGCCGCCGTCGACGTCGCGGGTGAAAACGGTGTGATAAAGGACTGGTGTCGGCACGCGACCGATCAACACCATGTCGATGCCACTCGAAGTAAAGCCGCGGGTCAGAAGCTCACAGAAGCGCGGTCCGCTCTCGCGTGCATCGTACCCGATGGCAACCCTTTTAGCCCTATTCTGTGCGAAGAACTCCCCGAGCGCGCCGGCGAGCTGCGCAACGGTTTTGCCGGTCAGGTCGCTGCCGACAATGCCGCGTATGTCGTATTCACGAAAGATGTTGGGGTTCATTGGCTACAGCATCGATTGTCGCCAAAACCGCCGCCGCACGCAATTCACGCCCATTTTTGCTATACTTCACCGTTTAGGGCAGGCAACAAGCGCCCACGCCTCCCGCATCGAAAAACTGCATCAGCCCGGTCGTCGTTATGTTCGTCAAAATCCGATCCATTGGTCTCTTGAGTTTGTTGTTTCTGCTAGGCTTTTCTACCGTCTCGGCCCAGCGACCGACGCCGACACCGCCCGGCGATGAGACCGGCCCCACCAAAGTCTTCGAGGTGCGCCTGCCCGTAACGGTCACACATAAGAAGGAGCTTGTTTCAGGTCTGGCCCGGGGCGACTTTCAGA
>CAZSOE010000327.1:0-3140 GCA_964608335.1 uncultured Chloracidobacterium sp. | reverse complement strand
AGGGCCTCCTTGACGGCCTGTTGGTTGGCCGTACGCTGCGCATCTATCTGCGTCGTCAGGTTTGAAAGACGGATCGAGTTCGCTTCGTTTCGGCGCTGCGTTTCGAGGTCACGGACAGTCTTTTCACCTTCCTGCCAAAGGTAATAGTGCGCCGTCCCTTTCCAGAAATGGGCGTAGGCATTGCTCGCGATCACTCCGAGCGATTCAGTGTATTTATCGACCGCCTCGCGATACTTCTTCTGCTGCAGAGCCTTGTCGCCTGCATCCTGGAGGTTCTTCGCCCGATCGCGCTGCTGGCGGGTCTGCCCAGCGACATATGTAGTAAATAAGCCGGCGGTCGCGAACAGCAAGACCAGAATCAAACCTGTGCGTTTCATAAGCTCGATCAAACTTCTCACTGCAGGATCACTGTACGGTCGTCTTTGGCTTTCGGTTTCGGAGTGGCCTTGGCAGACGGGCCCTGAGACGTTTTTCCGGGGTTCGTGCCCTTCACGGTCGACGGGGTCGACCGCGTCTGGGCCTGCGACGGATCGGTCGGGACCGCAGAATTGGAGTCATCTGCCGCTACTGTCGGATCCGTATTAGACTCACCCGCGACTTCAACGGTCGGCGCGGGCGAAGGCTTAACGGTCGGTGCAGGCGTCGGAGCGGGCAGGGCACCGGCGTAATAGTTTTGGTAGACGTACCATCCGCCGCCCGCTGCAATTCCACCCAAAAGCAGAAGTCCGAGAAGCGTGCCGACCATCATCGGCGTCCGCGAGCGTCCGCCGGCTGCGGCGGCTTTCGCTTTGGCGGCCTTGGGTGGCGCGGCTCGCAAGGGCGTTGGGGCAGGTGCGGGAGCTGCAGCAGCAGCAGCAGCCGGGGCCGATGTTACAACGGGTATCTCGACCGGTGTACGCTTTGTCGCCGGCTCTTGAGCGGCAGTCCCGGGAAGTATCTCGGTCTTAAATTCCGATCGCTTCGGCTCTTCGAACTCATCCGGCTTCATCCGTTCCTTCGTATCGAGTTCGTTGATGCGGTCGACCGCAGCGTCTACACCTTCCGGCATCATCACCGTCTCGGCGTTCGGCGCCTCTTTGCTTTGATTGAAGGCCCGTCGCAGAGCCTTCTGCATTTCAGCAGCATTCGCGAACCGCTCGTCCTGACGCACCGCGATCCCCTTCAGGACCACGTCCGAAACCCACGCAGGAACCTCGGAGTTGATCTCGTTTATCGGCTTGAGCGGGTCGGGAGCGCTGCCGAGAAGTGCGTCGGCCCGGCTGAGCGCGTCGGGCGGAACGGTGTTGGTCAGGAGTTGGTAAACAGTCGCCGAGAGCGAGTACAGGTCGCTCCGCGCGTCGGTGCCCGTTCCCCGGACCTGCTCCATCGATGCAAAATGCGGCGAATACCCTACGACGCTGCCCGAGGTCGCCGGATCGCTTTTGACGCCGGTGTCGAAATCCTTCGAGAGGCCAAAATCGAGAAGCACAATGTGATTGTCGTCGGTCAGCTTCAGATTCTGCGGCTTGATGTCGCGATGAATGATCGGCGGCTCGTGAGAATGAAGATAGTTGAGCGCATCGAGCAGTTGATCGGCCCAGAACATGACCCAACTCAACGGGAAAGCCTTACCCGCACTTTCAAGCCGTTTGTGCAGGTCGTCGCCTGAAATGTGTTCCATGACCAGGAACTGCCCGTCGGCCTCAACAAAGTGGTCGATCACCTTGGGCAAAACCGGGTGGCGCAAACGGCCAAGGATCTTGGCCTCGCGCTCGAATGCGGTGCCGAGTGCTTCGTCCTCACTAAAGAAGGTCCGCTTCAGAGCGACCGCACTCCCCAGACGCTGGTCGACGGCCAGGTAAACTTCACCCATACCACCCTTGCCGATCAACTGAACGACAAGATAGCGGTTCTGCACCATCGTATTCGGGGCAAGTGGCTTCATAAACGATTACTTTACTTTACCTTAAGTTTGCTTGCCTGGGCCATAGCCGGCAGGCCGGCATGCTGGAAGCAGCGAATATTATTTCCTTTTACCCGGCGCGAGCAAGGCGTGCCCTTCCGCGTCTCGGCTCCGCAAAAATAAACCGGCTCTTCCGTCTCGACCTTCGTCGTCGGCGGACGCTGCACCGCCGTCAGTGGCTGCGGCGATTCTACCGGTCGCGGCGCCTCGATCTCGGTCGGAACCGGCTCGGCGGCCCTAACAACCTGCGCGTCGACCGATCTTGCCTGCCGCGCTACCAGCGCGTTTGCCGGAACACTACGGCTGTTCAAATAACTCCCGAGCCCAAATACCGCGGCGAGCAACCCGCCGCCGACTATGATGCGAGTTAGCAGGTCCTGGCCTTTAAATTCTGTTTCGCAGACCTGGCAAAACCGCCGGCTTGTGAGCGGACCCCAACTTGCGCGCTCGATCTTCTCGCCGCAATTCGCGCAAAAGTTCGGCCGAAAAAGCATGTCGCGTTTGCTTGGGCCGGCACCGGCACCCGGACGAAGTCGAAGGTCGCGGCATCCCGCACCAGCACGGCACGGCCCGTCAATTCGCTTCTGGATCCCCGGGATCGAAAAGAAAAGTATAGACCATAAATGGTTTTCTGTTAAGGTTTGCCGGACCTCAAAGCCTCGGATACAACCGCATTTCACGCACGGGCGTCAAATTGCTACCATTTTTCCGGATGAACCGAACTTTTTGGTTAATTTTCGTGGTGACATTCTTCCTGACCGCCCTTGTCGTAAGGGCGCAGGATGACGATCCGATCCGCGTCGATTCGTCGATCGTCCGGCTTAACGTAGGCGTCGTCGACGGCCGGGGACGCCCCGTCATCGATCTCGACCGAAACAATTTCGAGATCTACGAAGACGGCGTCCGGCAGCAGATCACACGCTTTGAGCCAACGGCCGCTCCCTTTAGCGTCGTGATCATGCTGGACATGAGCGGTTCGACGCTCGGTTTCCGCCAGGTGATCAGGCAGTCGGCGATGCGTTTCATCGACGCACTCTCGCCGAATGACCGTGTCGCGGTCGTCGAATTCTACGACAAGATAAATCTGCGGAACGACTTCACAACGGACCGCGGAACCGTGTTCAATTCGATCAACGTCGCGAACGGCCGTGGGAAGACCGACTTCTACAGGGCGCTGGACTTCGCTTTGGACAAGCTC
>CAZSOE010000326.1:320-3147 GCA_964608335.1 uncultured Chloracidobacterium sp. | reverse complement strand
CATCATAACCACGATAAAGGGAGTCGAGTTCGACGAAGCCTGGGCCAACCACGAGCTCGTCGAAGTTGAGGGTCTCACGGTTCCGGTAGTCGGAAAGTCGGAGCTTCTCAAGAACAAACTCACGATGAACAGGCCGAAAGACCTGGCGATATTCGCTGGCTTGAAGAAAATAGATCTTAGTTTCCGACGTACTTCGAATAGAGAGTTCGCGCCACTGCAATATCGTCAATACCCTTGACGATCGCTCGGCCGTCGCGGAACACCGTCATCTCGACTCCGTCAGCCACAAATCTCAGCAAGAATTCGTTCTGCTTGATGCTGACGGATGCGCGAAGTCGCTCGCCCAGTGCCCCCAGATCGAGGTTCGTCGTCCGCTGCGGTGCGATCTGCACGGCGCTGCGACCGCATAGGACGGCGGCGAACTCGACCAACTCGGCGTCAAGGAAGTCGTAACTACCTTTACTACAGCATTTACATTCGGGGTTGGGCTCGCCCAGGTTTATCCGCTGCCGGTCGTTCGCCCAGACGTCGAACTGCATTAGTGACCCATGAAGTGAATCGGTATCGCCGACGAGTATCTTCAGCGCTTCGCTGATCTGGGTTGCCGAGACGGTCGAGATGATCGGCATGATCACGCCGGCGGTGTCGCATGTCGGTGCGCTTCCCGCATCGGGCATCTCTTCGAAGATACAGCGGAGGCACGGTGTAGTATGCGGCCGGATCGTCATCGTCGTTCCGTAACTCGACACGGCCGCTCCGTAGATCCATGTTCGCCCGTGCTTGACGCATGCGTCGTTCAGCAGATATCGCACCTGAAAGTTGTCGGTGCCGTCAAGCACGAGATCACAGCCGTCGATCAACCTTTCTACATTCGAGTTGTTTACGTCGGCGACTATCGCTTCGATCTCCACGTCGGAGTTGATCTCACGGATGCGAGTCTTTGCGGCGATGGCTTTTGGAAGACGCTCGGCCGCGTCTGATTCTTTGAACAGGGTCTGTCGCTGAAGATTGGTGAATTCGACAAAGTCGCGATCGACGATACGCAGTTTGCCGACGCCCGCGCGAGCGAGCATTTCGGCATGCGACGCCCCGAGCGCTCCGCAGCCGACGATCAGGACGCGCGAGCCGAGCAGTTTGGCCTGGCCCTCGCGGCCTATCTCGGGGAATAGGATCTGCCGGCTGTAGCGATCTTGTGTTTTCGCGTTCATCAGTCAAAAAGCGACTGGACAAAGCTGCGGATGCCGTCGCTCTCGTCCCGCTCGAAAACGTCCCTGGCGCCGTACCTCTGGTCGAAGGATGCGGCGCGGCGCCGCTCTTCGCGCAGGCGGTCGCGTTCGTCGATAAGCTCGTTCTTTTCGCGTTGGCGAGAGAGTTCCATTCCGCCTTTACGGATGAATTCGATGATCGCGGGCAGTTCGTCGGCATCGAACCACACGCCGTGCTGTTTGCACATATCGACGATCACGCCCGACGCACGGGCGAAATTATTACGGTTCATCAACTCGCCGCAATCGGGGCACGGCACGTAGTTGACCTTGGTCTTGAACTCGGGTTTGATCGTGCGCGTATCGAGAAAGCCGAGGACCGCCGATTGGCGTTCACGATCTGAGCAGATCGATTCGAATGTCGCGACATCCAGCCACATGCCGTCACATTTATCGCACCCGCGAAGATGCGTTTCCGCAACCTTCATCACCTGAAGCGCGACGCGGCACCGTGGACAGTCGCCGGCTTTGGCAGCCAACTCCACGACAGGTGCAGCTATCGCACCGCAGTGCTGGCAGAACTGGCTGCCCACGAACATCATTCCAAGACAGCCTGTGCACGCGACCGTTCGCAGCCGTGTCTTGCAGAACTGGCACGACGAAGAATCTCTGGCGACGCCGGCACCGCAGTTGGGACAATTCAAACTTTCGGCACTCATAGCTTTAACCTCTCGGTCACGGCCATTCTCATCAGATCGACCGGCGCCTCGCGTCCGGTCCAGATCTCAAACTGCCTCGCGCCCTGGGCGAGGAGCATCTCGAGGCCGCCGATAGTCTGAACACCCGCCTCTTTCGCTTCACGCAAGAGTCGCGTCTCAGATGGATTGTAAACCAGATCGTACACCAGTTTAACTCCGTCGAGCTCCGCTGCGGTCGCGATGGTTTCGTCCTCGTTAGCTCCGCGCATCCCGAGCGGTGTTGCGTTGATCAGGATATCGGCATCGGTAACTCCAGATCTGAGATCTGAAACGGAACCGGCCCGGACGCCAAATTCCTCCGCGAGTGCATGCGACCGCGCGGGTTCCCGCCCGAATACGGCAACATCTGCGCCGGCTTCCCGGAGGGCATAAATGCACCCTCGCGCGGCGCCGCCCGTGCCGACGATCCACGCGCGTGCATCCCGCAGATCGCCAAGCCGCGCCTTCAACGGCTCGATAAAACCATAAGCGTCGGTGTTATAGCCGATCAACCGGTCGCCATCCATCTTTACCGTATTGACCGCTCCGATCGCCCGGGCAACCGGATCGATCTCGTCGAGATGTGGCGTTATCGATCGCTTGTGCGGCATCGTCACAGAAAAGCCGCCGAAGTTCAGCTCGACCTCGCGCGTCTCGCGGTGGACCATGCGACGGACGAATTGGTCGAGATCTTTGACGAGAAGCGGAATGAAAACCGCGTTTACGCCGCCGTCGACAAACGCCGGGTTTTGCATATAAGGCGAGAGCGACGACGATACCGGATCGCCGATGATGCCAAAAACGCTCGTCTCGCGATCGAGTTCCTTGACACGATAGACATCGATCATGTCGCTCGCCGTGATCTGCCCGTCGGCTGTCTGTTTA
>CAZSOE010000326.1:0-310 GCA_964608335.1 uncultured Chloracidobacterium sp. | reverse complement strand
GACGCGTAGGTCAGGTAAGCTCCGTGTGCGGGCCCGAGAATGCGAGTCCATTTACCGGCTTCGCCCATTGCGATCGGGATCATGCCGGTCTTGGCGACGGCCGCCTTCTTGAGAAGGTTCCAAACACCGATCGCATCGATGATGTCATCCGCCGTGACCGCGATCTTGACAATATCGGCGCCAAACCCGGTCAGCGCATCGAACGCGGAAGCCACATCCGGTGGGGTCGTACCGAAGTCGTGGTACGAAATGATGCGGGGAACATCGTTGGTCGTAACGACCAGGACAACGTTTGGTTCGCCTTCGATAT
>CAZSOE010000325.1:0-3149 GCA_964608335.1 uncultured Chloracidobacterium sp. | reverse complement strand
TGCTGCGCGAGGCAGTTCGGGTTTCGCGCGGAAGTATTGTCTTGAAGGACCACACAGACGAGGGCTTCCTCTCGAATGCGACACTCCGTTTCATGGATTGGGTCGGCAACAAACCGCACGGCGTCGTTCTGCCCTATAACTATTGGAAGGAGCAGACCTGGAGAAAGGCGATCGAGGAGCTGAAGCTCACACCCGAAGCCTGGAATGCTGATTTGAATCTCTATCCGAAGCCTGCCGACCTCATTTTTGGCCGGTCACTGCATTTTGTCGCCAAACTAGACCTTCCTAAGGCATCGACGAAGACCTCAGGTGGTTGAGCTGGTGATGCCCCGTGTTATCTGTCTGTAAATATTGTCGGCCGTTATCGGCATTCCGTCGTAGTTGAGGACGGAGATCAGTCTTGACGGGTCGATGCCAAGCTCGATCATCATCAGGCTGCGGAACTGAGCGTCACGATTTTGTTCGATCACAAAAATCCGGTCGTGCGAATCGGCAAATTCGCGAAAGGTCCGGCCGAACGGAAATGCCCGAGGGCGCATGGCGTCGAGGTGGATACCATCGGCGGCGAGCATTTCCAGCGCCTCCTCCGCGGCATATGTGGACGTGCCGAAATAGATCACGCCCAGCGAGAGAACCACCCCGTCCGCCGAAGCGGCGGCCACCCCTCCTTCGTAAGGAGAGGAGCCTTTTCTCGCGGGCTCTGTGTCCCTGTGTCTCTGCGGTGAATAAAACACTGGTTGAGGGACAAGCTCCTTCGCCGTATCCCATTTTCGTGCGAGGCGATCGACAAAACGCTGATATACGTCGGCATCTTCGGTATAGACAGCATATTCGTCGCGGGACGATCCTCGCGTAACGAACGCGCCTCGTGTCGGATGTGCGCCCGGGATCGTACGGTACGGAATTCCGTCGCCGTCAATATCCAGATACCGGCCCCATTTGCCGTGGAATTGTTCGAGGAACGACCCGGCCGATTCGGCCTCGACGTCGGGCTGCGATTCGAGATCGACTGGAGCGCCGGCATCCTTGCCGGCAATGAGGGAGGCTTCGTCGCTCAGAATTCCGTGGCCGTTGCCATTGGCAAGCAGGGATGCTTGCGCTCCAGTCGAATAGATCACATCAAGCTGCCGCTGCGTCAGAACCTTACCGCGGTTGTATGCGCGGGTGTCGTCCCAGGTCAAAGGCTCGGTGACGTGGTCGTTCATGCCGAGGTCGAGGTCGGTCATTACGATGACGGGCGTTTGGAGCTGTTCTGCAAGGTCAAAGGCGTCGGCGGTCATCTCGAAGCATTCTTTCGGTGTTGACGGAAACAGCAGCGGATGCTTAGTGTCGCCGTGCGAAGCGTAAGCTGCCAACAAAATATCTGACTGCTGCGTCCTCGTCGGCATGCCGGTCGAGGGGCCTGTGCGTTGTACGTCGATGAGGACGGTGGGGACCTCAGCGAAGTAGCCGAGGCCGAGGAATTCGTTCATCAGCGACACGCCCGGGCCGCTTGTGGCAGTGAAGGCTCTTGCTCCGTTCCACATCGCTCCCATTACCATGCCGATCGCGGCGAGCTCGTCCTCGGCCTGAACGATCGCGTAGTTGTTTTTGCCGGTTTCCGCATCGACACGATACTTCGAGCAATACTTTGCAAAAGCATCGACTACCGACGTCGAAGGTGTGATCGGATACCAGGCCGCGACCGTTGCACCGGCGTAAATCGCGCCCAACGCACAAGCCGAATTGCCGCTGTAAAGGATCTTGTCGCCCAAGAGATCGCGGCGCTCGATGCGCATATCGAACGTGTCTGTAGCCCGCACGTCAGTACGGGCCCCCGGCTGGTCAGACGAGCCCTCACTTACGTGCGGGCTACTGACCCACTCAACACCCATCTTGAGGGCCTTGATGTTGGGCTCGAGGAGCTTCTCTTTTCCCTTGAACTGCTCGCCGATGAGCTGTTCGATCACGGCGAAATCGATCTTAAAGAGCGCGACGAGTGCGCCGATATAGACGATGTTCTTGAAAAGCTGCCGCTGACGCGCGTCGGTAAATTCGGCGTTGCACATCTCCATCAGCGGAATGCCGATATGCGTGATGTCGTCGCGGTCGTACGTCGGCGGCAACGGTTTCGAGCTGTCGTAGAGAAAGTAACCGCCTGCCGCGACGTCGGCATAATCTTTCTTCATCGACTGCGGATTGACGGCGACCATCAGATCGATACCCTCGCGCCGGCCAAGATAGCCTTTTTCGGAAACGCGCACCTCGTACCACGTCGGCAGGCCCTGAATGTTTGACGGAAAGATATTCTTCGGCGTAACGGGCACGCCCATGCGGAAGACCGCCTTGGTAAACAGCGCATTCGCGGACGCCGACCCGGTTCCATTTACGTTCGCAAAGCGAACCACAAAATCGTTGATCTTCGTTGACATTAAACCCTGAGTGAACTCCTGAATCCCCTTGCGGCGTAATACGATTCCGCACCGTTGTGACCGGTGAATACGCGTCCGTAGCGGCGGTCGCAGCAGATCGCACCGCCGAGTTTTCGAATTTCCGCCGGCGTGCCAACCCAACTCGAGGTTTTCAGATCGAATTCGCCAAGCGTCTGCAGCTCGTAGTATTGGGCCTCGGTCAAGATCTCAACACCCATCGCCTCGGCCATATTGAGGGCGCTGTCTTTTGGTTTGTTTTCTTTGCGTTTCTCAAGCGCCTCGCGGTCGTAGCACACGCTGCGTCGGCCCGCCGGGCTCTCGGCGGAGCAATCGAAAAAAATGTATTCGCCGGTCTTTTTGTCAAAGCCCACGACGTCGGGCTCGCCGCCTGTCCGTTCCATTTCGGCTAGAGACGCGAGCTTGGCGGCGTTGGATTCGATGCGTTTGGCGACGTCGGGCCACTTGAGGCCCTCGTGCCGGGACATGTTCTTCTCAAACCGATCTTTGAGCGTCGTTAGCAACTCGGCTTTTTGTTCTGCTAAAAGTTTATTCTTCATTCGTTAGAAAGATCGGTCCGTTGCAGAGCCCGCACGCAGTAAGGGCTCCCGTGAAACTGATCGGTGCCATTACTACGTGCGGGCTTCCGCAACAGGATGCTTCCGCCTCATCATCCAGATCCTCCGGGCGACGAATATCGCGATCTGTGCGAGCAGTGCTACACCAAAGCCCATGTTAGCG
>CAZSOE010000324.1:0-3156 GCA_964608335.1 uncultured Chloracidobacterium sp. | reverse complement strand
AGGATCCGCTGCACAAGATCGAGATCTCTGTGCACAAGCGATGGGGATTTTTTCTTTTCCGATCCTTTTCGGGCTTCTTTCCAGGTACGAACGAGGTATTTTGCGTCGTTGCGAAGGTCTTCCTCCGAGATGCCGATGCCTGCAGTTCGGACGATGAACCCGCCGGATGTGATCTCTGGATCCTGACGAATGCGCTGGATCAGTTGTCGGAGGCGGCCACGCTCGTTCGACGATTCTATCTTTCGCGAAACGCCGAGGTGCTCGATCGTGGGCATATAGACCAGATACCTGCCGGGCAACGCAATATGCGACGTAATGCGGGCGCCCTTTTTGGCGATCGGCTCTTTGGCGATCTGCACGAGGATCTCTTGTCCTTCACGTAGGAGGTCCGAGATAGCGGGTGTCGGTGGACGCTCGCGGCGTTCACGATCGCGCTCGGGTCGGCGACCATTCCCATTTTGACGGTCGCGTGAGCGCCCGCGCCTACCGCGCCGCGAATCACCGCGATCGGAGCGGTCGTCTGTCTGAGGCGCGTCGTCGATAACTACTTGATCTGCTTGCTTTTGCGGCCCGTCCTCTTCATCCTGCGGGGCCGTCCGCGCGGCGTCGCCATTCAGGTCCGGCAGTTCAAGGATCTCGTCGGCGAACTGATCATCCGCAGCGATAACCTCATCAGTGTCATCCGTTTGCCCTTTAGTTCGCGGCTTGGCGCCGCCGCGCTTCCTGCCACGGCCGCCTCGCCGAACGGCCATTTGACCGATCTCGTCTCGTTCGCGGAGGCTGGCCTGGGCATCATCCAACGGGCTGTCTTCTGTTGAAGCGGCTTTCGTTTTCGAGCCCTTTCGGGAGGCTGGCTTCTTGGCCGCAGGCCGTTTGGGTTTGCTCTCAGCTTTTGATTTAGAAGTCCTGCCGCCGCGGCCTTTTTTCGCCGGAGGCGGATCATCATCTTCGTCCGCGATCCGCTCAAATGGGCTTCCTCCGGGGCCGGCATCATCGAGCAGCGAGCCGACCTCGGCAGCACTTGTTCCTTCCATTGCAAACTCGACCGACCGGACCTTATCGACGATCGCCTCCTGGACGAATGCGTCCTTGAACATCTCGCCGGTGTCATCATCACTGATCCGTTCGAAGCCTGAACTGTCAATATCAAACTCGAAAACCGGCAGCTCTTCGACCTGTGAAGACACAGGCTTTTCGTCCTCGGCCGACTTTCTGCCGCGGCCACGGCCACGTTTTGGTTTTTCCTCTTTGGCGGGCGGCAGGATGTCGTCTATCGGTGTTTCCCGAAGCGGTTCGGCAACTTCCTGGGCCGAATCCATTTGCTTTTCGCGCTCGGCGCGTGAGCGGTCGATGCGCTCCTGGGCCTCGCGTTTTACATCTTCGGGCGAGGCTTTTTTGCCTTTTTCCATTACGATGCGTTCGATCTCGGCCTCTTCATCGAAGAAATCCGACACGTAAAGGAACGCATCCCTATCGAGCCCGATATCGACAAACGCCGACTGCATACCGGGCAGAACGCGCATCACGCGGCCCTTGTAAACATTGCCCGCAACGCCGGAATTTTCCTCGCCCCGTTCAATGTAGAACTCTGTTACTTTGCCATTATCAAGAATGGCGATCTTCTTTTCGCGTCCATTGACGCTGACTATCATCTCTTTTGACATACAAAAATATCCGAACCTTGAAGTTAGGTCGGTTTGCCGATTGGGGAAGGCGATTGAGGGTGTTGAATTTTAAGGCGAAGCTGCACTAATGCCGCAGCCCGAGATGAGCGTGTGACGCGCGTTGTGGTTCTTTAGCCTGGTCCCGGAGCGATGCCCCGAATGGACAAGTGTGGAATGAATTCACGCGAGAAAACTCTCTTGGCGGTGGGCTGATAGGCCCATTTTACGCCGTTTTTTGGGGAGCACCTGGGTGCCAAGGGGAACCGTGCTCGACCCGCGATATCTCAGATCGCCCGGACGCTCGCTGCGTCCCAAAAAGATCCTCTAAATCGTCTTCCGTTCGCGGCCAAAAAACGGCCGACGCGGCAAACTGCGATAAGTATAGCTAATACAAGGCACTTATGTAAACCGGAATTTTCCGAAAAAACACGTGGCGACGTGTGCATGAACGCCAAAACCCAAGGTTTCAGGAGCGTGTCAGTAGCCCGACCGTGAGGGAGGGCTCCCTCACGGCTGCAGGCGCCCTCCCTAACGGTCGGGCTTCCTACACGGTCGGCGCTTCGGGGCGATCAGCGTTACAATACCTATAAATGGAGATCTATTTTCAGCTTGTCAGCGATGCTGAGGGGTTAAGGAAGGCGTGTGAGGAATTGCGCGGCGCGGCGGTTTTGGGGTTTGACGTCGAGACGACCGAGATCGACCCGTATCGCGGCGAGCTGCGGCTGTTGCAGTTGTCGGATGGGCAGAGGACCGTGGTCGTGGATGTGCGGGCGTTTGGCAGTGGTCAGTGGTCGGTGTCCAGTGGTCACAAGCTGAGGACGAATCCGGAGTTGGCGCCGTTGAGGGACATTTTGACTTCGCGGAGCTCGGTCAAGGTGGCGCATAATGCGAAGTTTGACGCGAAGTGGGTCAGGTATCATTTGGGCGTCGAGGTCGCGCCGGTCTATGACACTTACCTGGCGAGCCTGCTGATCGCGGCCGGCGAGGGCGAGCGGCGGCACGGGCTGGCCGACGTCGTGCAGTTCTTTCTGCAGCGGACACTCGACAAGACGGAGCAGGTCAGCGATTGGAGCGCGGCCGAGCTGACGCGATCGCAGGTAGAATATGCGGCACGCGACGCGGCGATCATGCCCGAGGTCAAGGCCAAACTCGACGAACGGATCGCCCTAGACGGGCTGATGGACGCGTTGGAGCTCGAGAACGAATGCGTCGTGCCGGTCGCCGAGATGGAACTGAACGGATTTTATCTCGACGAAGCCCTTTGGCGAGCGCAGCTCGAAAAAGCGACATCCGCGCGAGGCAAGCTTGCGGGCGAGCTGCAGCATATGCTGGCGGCCGGCGTCGCGCAGGCTTCGCTATTCGGCGCACCGCAGATCAATCTCGACTCGATCGATCAGGTAACGGACGCGCTCGTCAACCTCGGTGTGCCGATGCCTAACAGCACACGCGCGTGGGAGCTGCAGCCGCTCGCCGACCGATTTCCACCGGTAGC
>CAZSOE010000323.1:1971-3162 GCA_964608335.1 uncultured Chloracidobacterium sp. | reverse complement strand
GCGAACCCGATGAGGAGCGCGAGCGGCTCCGACGCGATGAGCCGGTTCGCCTCGTCCGACTCGGTGAAGTAGAGCGCCTCCGGCACGAAGCGAGAGTACATCGCACGACCCGCTGCCCGGTGATCCGTCGCCGCGCGAGCTGCGTAGAGACCGCGTCCAGACCGACGCTCTCGTCGACACCTGGACGACGCGCATTCGTGTCAATCGACTGGGAGGTGGGGAAATGCGCAAGATCGCGATCCTCGTCGCCGCCGTGCTCGCGCTGGCAGCGTTCGCGAGCCAGGCGACCGCCGGCAATCGGGGCGGCGGGGAGAAGAACATCGTCGAGGTTCTCTCCGGCAACTCGGATAACCCTCCGGAACCTGGCACGTCAGCGACTGAAGTCGGTTCTGAGCACGATCGGCATTTCTTTGGCGGCGGCGTTGTTGTTCACCGGGTTCTACTTTTTTGACGCGATAAACCGCATCATCGAGATCCAGTTTCACCAGGCGATCCGGGAAGATGCGATCGTTACCCTTTATTCGCCGAAGCCGGGGCGATCGCGATATGAGTTCCGTGCTCTGCCCGGGGTGCAGGACGCGGAGTTCTTTCGAAGCGTGCCGGTCAGATTGCGAAACGGCCATGTTGAAAAGCGGATCGCTTTGCAGGGTCTCGAGGCCGGCCCCGAATTACACCGCATCGTTGATGAGGACGGTATTGCCCATGCGCCGCCGCAGTCGGGATTGATGCTCTCCTCAGAACTTGCACGGCAGATCGATGTGGTAATCGGTGACGAAGTGGCGGTTGAAGTTCTAGAAGGGAAACGTCAGGTCAGAAGTCTGAAAGTAGTGAAAACCGTCGATGAGATGTTCGGCACCAATGCCTATATGGCCCTCTCATCGCTGAACCGAATTCTCGACGAAGACGATTCCGTTTCCGGAGCTTACCTCTCTGTACGGGAGGATAAGATGAGCGAGCTTTATTCTAAGCTAAAAGGGATTCCGTCGGTGGCCGGAGTCGGGCTTCCGGGCGTGATCCTCGCAGGTTTTCAGGATACTTTTGCACGAACAATCGGCTCGTTCACGTTTTTCCTGGTGCTTTTCTCGAGTGCGATAGTTTTCGGAGTTGTCTATAACGCCGCACGCATTGCCCTTTCCGAGCGGGGTAGGGAGCTTGCCTCCTTGCGCGTTTTGGGTTTTACCAAACGGGAAA
>CAZSOE010000323.1:0-1961 GCA_964608335.1 uncultured Chloracidobacterium sp. | reverse complement strand
TGACGATTCTCGCGATGCCGATTGGCTATTCGATCGGTGTTGTTCTGTGCTACCTGATGAACAACCTTGTAGATCGAGACCTGATGCGGCTGCCGATCGTCTTCAGCGTTCGAACGGTTGTCCTGACAGCTCTGATGGTCGCCGCCGCCTCACTCGTCTCGGGTTTGATCGTGGCGCGGCGGATAAGGCATCTGGACATGATCGAGGTCCTTAAAACAAGGGAGTGAACCCATGGAAATCGCAGCTAACAGACGAAACGTCTATTTCGCACTCGCGGCACTTGCCGCCGTGGTCCTTTCCGCCTGGCTCTTCTGGCCCTCCGCCGTAAAGGTTGAAATGGCCAGAGTTCGGCGTTTGCCCCTTACGGACTCAGTGGATGCGGAAGGCTATACTCGCGTGAAGCGGAAGTATACGGTCACCGCACCTGTCTCAGGCAAGTTGAAGCGGATCGAGCTGCGCGAGGGTGACAATATTCTGCAGAATTATCTAATTACGGAAGTCGACCCGAATCCGCCCATACCGCGGGCGCCCGCGGCTCCGGATCGGGGCTTCAACCCGTACGCCGCAAAAATCTATGCTCCGGTCGGTGGGACCGTACTGAGGATATTCGAACCCAGTGAACGCTTTATCGACGTCGGGACACCGCTAATTGAGATCGGGAATCCCGCAGATATTGAGATAGTCGCGGACGTCCTTTCAACGGACGCGGGGAAGATTGATCCGGGCGCTCTGGTATTGATCGAGAATCGACAGTCAGGAGAATCAACTCGCGCCCGAGTAAAAACGGTCGAACCGCAAGCGGAGACCAAAGTATCGGCACTTGGTGTGGAGGAAAAGCGTGTCGACATCGTAGCGGATTTTGTCGGGTCCAAGCCGGCTTTCGGTGACAATTATCGAATAGATGTGCGGATCGTGGTTTGGCAGGGAGATAACGTGCTCTGCGTTCCGAACGCGGCTCTGTTCACCGTAGGGACCGAATGGAACGTGTTCGTCGTGCGGAATGGGCGTGCCTACCGCCGAACGGTCGCAACGCGACACAGATCCGGCTCGGATACGGAGATCATCGACGGGCTGGGCGAAGGAGATGTCGTGGTTCTTCACCCGCCGAACACTCTTGAAGACGGCACCCGGGTTTCGGAGGAGTAAGCAGGTGCATCGAGTAATGAAAATGTTCAGCCGATTCCGAGGAGGCCGAGAAATTTCTGTCCGGTCAGGCTCACGATCGCGCATCCGAGAATCATCACCAACAGACCCGGCCAAAACATGTCCGTGAATCGCAGACCACCGCGCCCGAACGCCATGGCGTTGGGCGGCGTGCTGATGATAAAGGGGATGCCGAAAGAGGCGGAAATTGCTATCAGAATTGCCGTCGCCGCCCCGGGAACGAGAGCCGTCGCAAGCGGGATCATGAGAACGGCTGTCGCGGTATTGCTCATCAATGCCGAAAGCAAAGCCGTAACGAAACAAAGCAGAAACAAGGTTAGAAACGGACTAAGATCGCCAAAAGGAATGTTTGCGGCGAGGCCGGTCAAGATCGACGACTTCTCGATGAGACGCCCCAGGGTAATTCCGCCGGCAATCAGAAGCAGCGTGGACCAGTCGATTTTGGCAAGGTCCTTTTTCGACAATATTCCGGTCAGAAATATCGCGGCGCTCGACCCAAGCGCCGTTACCGCCGACGGGATGCCGTGGATCGGCTCAGTCAGCCAAAGGGCGATCGTTACGGCAAATATAAGGATAAACACTGCCGGCCCGCGGTGTCTTCCTACGGATGGGTCGTCGAGTGTGACAAGTTCTTCGGTTCGAATGCGGATCCCGGTTGACTGCAGCAGGTTACCCGACTTCCAGAGCAGAAATGCATAGCTGACGGCGAGCATTCCGATCGTAAGCGGCAGGGCAAACGCCATCCATGACAGGAAAGAGACGGGGTGCGCCGGGGCGATGGAGGCTATCGCGATCGC
>CAZSOE010000322.1:0-3190 GCA_964608335.1 uncultured Chloracidobacterium sp. | reverse complement strand
CGATGGAGATCGAGTCAAAGGACGTTGCCGGAGCCTCGACCCTGACGCCGACATTTACAGAAAGAACGATCAAGGGCACGGCCCGCGTCCAGAACAACAAGACGCTACTGCTCGCCAGTGTCGCTCAGGGTGTCGAGACCAAGGGCAAACAAGGTCTTCCCCTGCTCGGGCTTATCCCGATCATCGGTCGGCTGTTTACGGCTCCGACCCGCGACAATCGTCAGGTGGACATCGTCATCGCTGTCACCCCGCGGGTGATCCGTGCTCCGAATATCCTTCCCGAGGATGAGATCGAACGCCCGACGGGCAGCCTCGGCATCCCGACCAACAGCAATCTCGAGGCTATGATCATCGAGGAAGAACGCGAGGAACTGATCGCTGCTGCCCGCAAAATGGGCAACACCGCGACCATACAGCTTCCCGACAGGGCACAGGACGCTCCGGAATACGTCAAGACAGACGCGGCTGCAGCAGCCGAGCCGAAGACGACGACAACCGCCAATGTCGAAACCGCGACGGTCAAGGCGCCTGAAACTTCCGCACCGATGTTCAGGCCGATCGACAGCAGCGTGAGGACGCTGCAATTGAATCAGGCATCCGACACCTCGATGGCTGCGAAGCCGGACGAGGTCAAGGCGACCGAGGTCAATGCGGTCGAACCCGAAACCTCAGGCGATCGTGCCGCGGGCCCGGCCGTGCAGCTCGCGATGGCGACCGATTTGCCGGAACTTAAGGCGGGCGAGCGGGTCAAGATCCCCGTGATGATCACGGGCGAGGGCAAGTTTAATTCAGCGGTGCTTGGCCTTAAATTCGATGCGAAAAAGCTCGCGGTCCGCTCTGTATCGTTCGGCACATTGTTTGGTTCAGCGGCAAACTCGTTCGCGACACCGTTCATTAACCAGAACGGCAAGATGTACGTTTCGCTAACGACGAAGGACGGGTCTGAGATCATTGCGTCGGGCACGCTTGCCTTTATCGAGATCGAAGCCCTGACTTCGGGCAGGGTCGATATCGCTTTCGACCGCGATGTGCTGAATTTCCTTACGGTTGAAGGCAAGAATCTCGGCATCAGGTTTGAATAGGAGATAATGAAGCGGCTCCGAAGGATCATTCGAAACGGGGAGAGCGGTTACAGCCTGCTCGAACTCGTCGCCACTCTCGGCGTGCTGGCGGTGCTCGTAATGGGCACCATACCGCTCGCTCAGAACGGCGTGAAGCGCCAAAGAGAGACGCGGCTTCGTGACGCCTTGCGGATGATGCGCTCCGCAATAGACGAGTTCAAACGCGACACCTACGGGGCCTGTCCGCAGGGCTCGGTCACCTCGACCAATCCGACGATCCAGGGCGGCGGGGTAAACGTGCCGGCCGATCCCCGCAGCCGCGTGGTGATAGACGACTGCACTATCTTCGATTCGGACAATCTTGACCGCTATCCGCCATCGCTTGACACATTGGTGGACGGCGTCCGCGTAAAGGCACGCGGGATGAACCTGACCAGCGGCAGCGGGCTCCGCGACGGATCGAAACAGGCGACCGAGATACTCGAGGAGAAAGAGATCATCAAGGTCTATCTGCGTGAGATACCCGTGGACCCGATGACGGGCGAGAAAGATTGGAAGATACGCTCGTCGTATCAATCGGCCGACTCGGAGAATTGGGACGATATCAATGTCTTTGACGTCAGGTCTGCCTCGGAAGAAGAGGCACTTAACGGAGAGAAATATAGTGACTGGTAAATCGAGTCTGGAGTTTGGAGTCCGGGGCCTTGAGTCGGCGTTGCCGGATCAAGCTCGTCCTTCTGTATTCAAGCCTAAGGACTCAAGACGTAAGACTCAACGGGGTTTTTCGCTGCTCGAATTGATGATATCGATGTTTATCATCATCATCCTGATTTCGATCGCGATACCGACCTATGAGCGGAGCGTTCGCCAGGCACGTGAGGTCGTTCTCAAGGAAAACCTTTTCCAGATGAGGCGCTCGATCGATCAGTTTCGTGCCGATAAGGGCAAACTCCCTCAGTCGGTCGAGGACCTCGTGACCGAAAAGTACCTTCGCGAAAAACCCATCGACCCGATACTCGAAAAGGCCGAGTGGAACGAGATACAGGGCGAAGATTCGAATTCGCCCGACGGTGAGACCGGCCTGGTAGACGTCAAAAGCATGGCCGAGGGAGAAGATTCCCAGGGCGTGGCCTTCAGCGAGTATTGATCCCGCAGTATTATGTTCTCTTCTATAACTCAGCCAAACTATCCGAACGCCGCTCTCGGGATCGAGGCCGGCAGCCTTTCGGCGGTTGCCCTTTCCGGCGGTCGCCGCCAATATTCGATCAAGCAGGCAGCGACGGTCGAGCTTGCTCCCGGCGTGCTTGATCCGAGCTTTACCGACCAGAACATTACGAACCACACGGAATTTGCGGCCTGTCTTCGCGAGGTGGTGGAGGTCTCGGGAATGCTCAACCAAAAGCGTTGGTCGATAGCGTTGCCGAGCGCAACGGCCCGTACCGCCATACTTGCCCTCGAGACCGAACCGGCGTCGGCCAAGGAGGCCGAAGAAGTAATCGACTGGAAAGCCGAGCAGAGCTTTGGCGTCCCCGCGGCGCATCTGAGGATCGCCCGGCAAAAGATCTCGCCCGACAAGGACGGCCGTTCGCGGTACTTCGCCACGGCTATAAAACTTGAGGTCATCGACGAATACGAGACGCATTTCGAGTCGATGGGTTGGAAGGCCGGGCTCATTCTGCCCCGCGCCGTCGGCGAGGCCAATTGGCTCATGGGCCGCACCGATCAGGGCGATTCGCTGCTGATCAGCGGCAACGACGACGGCTTTACGGCATTGCTGCTGCGCGGGTCTGAACCGGCAGTAGTTCGCTCGGTCACGTGCCGCCCGAACGAGGTCGATGACGAGATCTACCGTTTGGTGATGTTCTACAACGACCGATTTGGCAGCCCGGCCGCTGGCGGTTTGCTCGAACGCCTTTTGGTCGTCGGTAAGAATCTCATTCCCGCAAACGTTCAAACCATCGCCTCCGAAGCCCTCGGCGGCAACATCCGTGTCCTATCTCAGGACGAGGTCGGCCTGAGCCTCCCCGGCGGCGGCTTCAGCTTCGACGACCTCGCCGCCCCCGCGGGCCTCGCCGCCCTCGGCGCGTAGCGTATCCGCCACCGACCGGCGAGGCACAGCCGTCGCCGCC
>CAZSOE010000321.1:899-3192 GCA_964608335.1 uncultured Chloracidobacterium sp. | reverse complement strand
GTCCTTGGTCTTTGTCGTCTCACGCGGGATCTTGGCGATAATGTCGCCGGCTTTGACGGTGTCGGTATCCTCGACGAGCAGGTTTGCCCGGATGGGCATCTGGTACGTCTTCTGGACCTTATTGTTCGGTCCGCGTATCTCGAGCCGGGGCTGGTTCTTCTCGTCCGAATCCTTGACCACGAGCCGTCTTTGTCCTGTAACCTTGTCGATCTCTTCCTCGACCGTCCTTCCTTCCTTGAGGTCCTGATACTTCACTGTTCCCGACACCTCGGAAAGGATCGCGAATGTGAACGGGTCCCATGTTACGAGTACGTCGTCCTCACTCACACGCTGCTTGTCCTTAACATGGATCTGCGCACCGTACACGACCTTGTAGTGCGCTACCTCGCGGCCACGATCATCGACAAGGGCGATCTCGGACTGACGTTTGAGCGAGACGAATTCACCAGCCCGATTCTTGATCACCTTCATGTCCGGACCGAACTTTACCGTGCCGTCCATCGCGGCAACGTGCTTCGTCTCCTGTTCGAGGCGAGCCGTTCCGCCGACGTGGAAGGTGCGCATCGTGAGCTGCGTTCCCGGTTCACCGATCGACTGCGCGGCGATGACGCCGACCGCCTCGCCGATCTCGACCGTATTTCCGGTCGCCAGGTTGCGGCCATAACACTTAACGCAGACGCCGCGACGTGCCTCACAGGTCAGCGGTGAGCGGACGCGGACCTTCTGCAGGCCCGAAAGCTGAACATTTGCTCCGAGGTCCTCGCTGATCTCAGTGTTGGCCTTGACGATCACCGTTCCGTCAACCGGGTCGATGATGTCGTCGAGCGAGGTCGTCCCGACGATGCGGTCACGCAGGCTTTCGACCTCTTCACCATTTCGGATGATAGCCTCGGCCCACACCCCCTTCAGCGTACCGCAGTCTTCCTCGGACACGATCACGTCCTGTGCGACGTCGACAAGGCGCCGGGTCAGGTAACCTGAGTCCGCCGTCTTGAGCGCCGTGTCGGCCAGTCCTTTGCGGGCGCCGTGCGTAGAGATAAAGTACTGCAACACGTCGAGGCCTTCGCGGAAGTTGGCAAGGATTGGGTTTTCGATGATCTCGCCCGACGGCTTGGCCATAAGCCCGCGCATACCCGCAAGCTGCCGGATCTGCGCCTCGCTTCCGCGTGCGCCTGAATCTGCCATGACAAGGATCGGATTGAGTTCCTTCCTTTCCTTTTCGCGCTTGTTCATCGCAGAGAACATTTCCTTCGCGACATGATCGGTCACTTCGGACCATATCGCCGTGACCTTATTTGTCCGTTCCAGGTCGGTCATCGTCGCGTCTTCGTATTGTTTCCGCAGCTTCTCGACCTCTTTCAACGCCTTGTCGATGATCGGCTTCTTGCTCGCCGGCGTGACCATATCGTCGATGCCGATCGAGACGCCGGCCTTCGTGGCATAAAGGAAACCCATCGTCTTCAGATCGTCGAGCAGGGCTACAGTTGCGTCGTGACCAAGCCTCAAATGACAGAAGGTGACGAGCGATTGAAGGCCCTTCTTCTTGAGAACGCCGTTGATGTAAGGCAGACCGTCCCGGGTCAGCCGCTCGTTAAAGATCGCCCGGCCGATCGTCGTTTCGATCACCTGATCGACATTTTCGCGAACCGTCGCCCGCATAACGTCCTGGTTGTTGTGCTCGACCGTCAGGTCTATGAGGTCGCCTTTCCAGCGGAGCTTGACCTTGGTCTGCGTTTCGACAAGGCCGGCGTCGAGTGCGAGCAGCGCATCGTCGATCGAGGCAAAGGCCTTGCCATCACCCTTCATTTCGTCGCGGGCGAGCGTGAGGTAATAACAACCGAGAACGATGTCCTGCGAGGGAACTGCGATCGGCTGCCCCGAAGCCGGCGACAGCAGATTGTTCGACGCGAGCATCAGAACGCTCGCTTCGATCTGCGCTTCGGCCGAAAGCGGAATGTGTACGGCCATCTGATCGCCGTCAAAGTCGGCGTTGAAGGCGGTGCAGACCAATGGATGGATTTTGATCGCCTTGCCCTCGACAAGTACCGGTTCGAACGCCTGAATGCCGAGGCGGTGAAGCGTCGGCGCGCGGTTAAGAAGGACCGGATGCTCGCGAATGACATCTTCGAGGATGTCCCATACGATCGGCTCCTGGCGTTCGACCATCTCGCGGGCTTGCTTGATCGTAGCGGCGTGATTGTCCCGCTCCAATTTGTTGTAGATAAATGGCTTAAAGAGCTCGAGGGCCATCTTCTTGGGCAGCCCGCACTGATGCAGCTTGAGCTCCGGCCCG
>CAZSOE010000321.1:0-889 GCA_964608335.1 uncultured Chloracidobacterium sp. | reverse complement strand
AGCAGGTTCTGACGAAACCGGCCCTGCTTGCCCTTGAGGGTGCCAGAAAGTGACTTCAGCGGGCGGTTGTTTGCTCCGCGAAGCACGCGGCCGCGTCGTCCGTTGTCAAAGAGGGCGTCCACTGCCTCCTGGAGCATCCGCTTTTCATTGCGAACGATCACTTCAGGCGCGCGAAGCTCGATCAGCTTCTTAAGCCGGTTATTCCGATTGATAACGCGACGGTAGAGGTCGTTGAGATCGCTCGTCGCGAACCGGCCGCCGTCGAGCGGCACCAATGGGCGAAGCTCGGGCGGGATGACCGGGATCATGTCCAGGATCATCCATTCGGGCTTATTGCCGGAACGAAGGAATGAATTGGCGACTTTCAGCCGCTTCGAATACTTCAGCTTTTTCTGCTGCGACGTTTCGTCCTTCATCCTTTGACGAAGGTCGTCGACAAGCTCCTGCACCTCGACCATCTGAAGCAGGTCTTTGATCGCCTCGGCACCCATTTTTGCGACGAAGCCATTCGGATGGTCGCGCGAGAGTTCGCGAAAGCGCTCATCTGTCAGAAGGTCTTTCTGCTTCAGATCGGGAACGTCGCCCTCGTCGATGACGATATATGTTTCGAAATACAGGATCTTCTCAAGATCGCGCAGCGTGATGTCCAGCAGGTGTCCAATGCGGCTAGGCAGTCCCTTAAAGAACCACACATGCGAGCACGGCGAGGCCAGCTCGATGTGGCCAAGACGCTCGCGGCGTACCTTTGACTGAGTTACCTCGACGCCGCACTTGTCGCAGATGACGCCGCGGTGCTTCATCCGCTTGTACTTGCCGCAGAGGCACTCCCAGTCCGCGCCCGGCCCACCGATGCGGTCGCAGAACAGCCCGGCGCGCTCTGGCTTGCACG
>CAZSOE010000320.1:0-3205 GCA_964608335.1 uncultured Chloracidobacterium sp. | reverse complement strand
GCCGGATTTGAACGCGGCGTACGGCCGATCGGGGACTGGTCAATCTCGATGATCTTGTCAACGAGGTCGAGGCCGTCGATTCGGTCGTGCTCAAGCGGCGTCACCGCGGAACCATAAACATGCCGATAAAGGGCGGGATAAAGTATCTCTTCGACAAGGGTCGATTTACCTGAACCCGACACGCCGGTCACGACAGTCAGCAGCCCGAGCGGAAACTCCACGTCGATGTTCTTCAAATTGTAAGCCCGGGCACCCTTCACGCTGATCCGGTGGCCGTTAGGCAGGCGCCGAACGTCAGGTATCTCGATATTAAGTTCGCCGCTGAGATATTTGCCGGTCATCGAGTCTTGGTTGGCCTCGATCTCTTTTGGCTTCCCGACGGCAATTACCTCGCCGCCGTGCGTCCCCGCGAGCGGGCCTAGGTCTATCACGTAATCTGCATGCTCGATCGTTTCCTGGTCGTGCTCGACCACAAGAACGGTATTACCGAGATCGCGCAGTTGGTGGAGCGTTTCAAGGAGCCGCTTGTTGTCACGCGGATGGAGCCCGATGCTCGGCTCGTCGAGAACATAGAGCACGCCGCGAAGCTGCGAGCCGATCTGGGTCGCGAGTCGGATCCGCTGGCCTTCCCCGCCCGATAGAGTTCCCGACGCACGTCCGAGAGTCAGATATCCGAGACCGACGGCATCAAGGAATCCAACCCTGCCGTTGATCTCTTTCAGGACGAGCCCGGCGATCTTTTCATCACGAGGCGAGAGCTTGATCGCCGCGAATCTCTTTGCCGCTTCCGAAATGGGCAAGCTGGTGTAGCCGGCGATGCCAAGGCCTGCGACCCTAACAGCAAGGCTTTCGGGCTGAAGACGTTGGCCCTCGCACGAAGGACACGGGATCGGAGCGATCAGCTCTTCGAGCGCGGCTTTTATCTTCTCCGAAGGAGGATTCTCGATGCGCTCGCGCATCGCACGCAAGGCACCACGCCATTCCCGTTCAAATTTGTAGTCGCCGTGCCGAAACGTGATCCGACGCTTCGTACCGTGAAAGAACGCGTCGCGGACCTCCTGGGGCAGTTCCGCAAACGGCAACTTCATCAGATCCGCCGCGTCGGTTGCGAAACCGTCCACTTTTTTTCGGCCTCGTCTCTTTGGAGCGAGCCAACTTTTTGCCTTTTCGACCAGCCCTTCCTTAGGGGGCTCCAGTTTATCGCCGCCCGTGAATTTCTCGATGATCGCGACAAGTGCAGACCGAAGAAACGTCGAACCCGATCTGTCGACTCCCCCGAGAAACTCTATCTTCTCCGCCGACTGCGTTGGGTCGGTAAGTATCTTGCCCGCGTCGATCTCCATCACGGTGCCGATACCCTGGCAACGTTTACAGGCACCAAAATTCGAATTGAACGAGAATGACCGGGGCTCAAGCGGGGCGATGTTTATGCCGCAGTTTACGCACGCCATCTTCTCGGAAAAAAGCTTCTCCTCGCCGTCGATGATCGAGATGACCACCGCCCCTCCGGTGAGCTTAAGTGCTGTCTTCACGGATTCGGCCAGGCGTTCGCGAACGCCTTCTTTCATCAGCAGGCGGTCGACAACGACCTCTATCGAATGATTCCTGCGCTTGTCGAGGATTATCTCTTCGTCGAGCTGACGGATCTCACCGTCGATGCGTGCGCGTACAAAACCATCCTTGTGCAGCTTTTCAAGCTCTTTCTTAAATTCGCCCTTTCGCCCACGCACCAGCGGTGCGAGGATCATCACACGTTCGCCCTCGGGCAATTCGCTCACGCCGGCGATGATCTGGTCGACAGATTGCCGAGTGATCGGCTCTCCGCATTGATGACAATGCGGCTGGCCGATCGACGAAAAAAGCAGCCTCAGGAAATCGTAGATCTCCGTGACGGTCCCGACGGTCGATCGGGGCGAACGCGACACGGTCTTTTGCTCGATGGAGATCGCAGGACTTAACCCTTCGACCGAATCAACATCGGGTTTTTCCAGTTGATCGAGAAACTGGCGGGCATACGCGGATAAAGACTCGACATACCGCCGTTGGCCCTCGGCGTAGATCGTGTCAAAAGCGAGCGAAGATTTACCCGAACCCGACAGCCCGGTGATCACGACGAACTTGTCGCGGGGAATATCGACATCGAGGTTCTGGAGGTTATGCTGCCGTGCTCCACGCACGCTGATCTGCTTGATGCTCATTACAGACGAAGATCCGGGCAATGTCCGAAACGAGTATTATAGCAAGCCGCATCAGCCAAAGCGAAGGACTGCCGCGAGCACCGCCGTAGCGATGATCACCCACAAGATCGTACCAAGGGCGAATGGCCGCCAGCCGACAGATCGAAGAGTTTTCATTGACAGGCTCAAGCCGATCAGGAACAACGTCACCGCAAGCCCCGCCTTTGCAAGATTTACAAATGAGTCAAGGATGCTGGGAAATATGAACGAGGAACCGTAGGTCCTGACTGCCGCGGCACCGAGGAAGAAAAAGATGAACCAGGGAAGCGTCACCTTGGACTTCGCACCTTCTTCGCGGTGGTAAAACGCGAGGGCGATCGCGAGTGGAATAATAAAAAGCGTGCGCGCGAGCTTTACCGTTGTGGCAACAGCTAACGAATCGCCTCCGTAGGCAGTCGCGGCTCCGACAACGCTGCTCGTATCCTGAATTGCGACCGCGGCCCACAATCCGAATTGCTGGGGCGAAAGGTCTAAAGAATGCCCGATAATTGGAAAGGCAAAGAGTGCGATGGCGTTCAGAGTAAAGATCGTCCCGAGCGAGACCGTCATTTCGTCGTTCTCGGCCTTTATCGCCGGCCCGATCGCCGCGATCGCACTGCCGCCGCAGATCGCAGTACCTGACGAAACGAGAGTCCTAACCCGCGGCGACACGCTGAGCAGCTTTCCGATCAGGAAACCGAGAACAAGGGCGGTAGCAACAACGAAGACGATGAAACCGATCCCATCCTTTCCGGCGCGATACACCGAGCTAAGGTCCATTCCGAAACCCAGCATCGCAACCGAGATCTGCAACAAGTATTTGGCTGGTTTACCCGTTAGTGACGGGAACGGATTACCGATCGTGAGCGCCATCGCAAGGCCCAACGCCAACGCATAGACCGGCGAACCCCTCGGTGACAGGATGAAGGCGATCAGAAGATAGAAAACGGCTTTTTGCCAAGACAGTGAATTCAAAGTAAAAAGTTAAA
>CAZSOE010000319.1:0-3212 GCA_964608335.1 uncultured Chloracidobacterium sp. | reverse complement strand
CAATGGGAAGAATTCAAGGGCGGCCCGAACGGGTCGCGGAAGGATCGTTTGTACGTTTCGCTCAATCATAAGGGGCAGTTCCTGCTCAGCCGCAATGTGCTTGCGGCCCTCGGCTCGCCCGCGGCGGTCGTGCTGTCATTCGAGAGGCGAAATGCAAAGATCGGGATCCGGGCGGCGAGCCCGACGCTCACTAACGCGTTTCCGGTCAAGCGGCGCAACCAGGCACATTCGCGCATGGTGCTCGCCAGCCCGTTCTGCCGCAATTACGGCATCAGGGTCGCGGGGACGGTCGCCTTTAACCATGTGGAGATCGGCCGCGACGGGATCATAGTGCTTGAGCTGGACAAAACGACGCGGGTGAGCCGGACGTGAGTTCGTAGTTCAAAGTTCAGAGTTCAAAGTTCAAAACCGAAGACGGAAAGAATGACACACAAGATGAAAGATCAAACACGAAAGCAAGAGATACCTCAAGAGATGATCGACGACGCGCGGCGGCTCTATCTGGAGTACGGCGGCCGTCAGCTCGCGAAGATGGAGGCCGATATGCAGGCCCTTGGCTGGCCGTTCCGGCGGCATATGCTCTATGCACGCAGGACGCCCGGAGGCGTCGTCGAGGGTTGGGCAGAGCGGTTCGGCTGGCGGGCGATGCTCGGTGCAGGCAGCGAACGATCCAACCAAAGCCGGACGAGAGGCCGCAACCGCTTTGAAAAATGGCTGTGCGAGACGACGCCGAACTTTGTCTGGAAATGGCCGTACCAGCGGTACATTTACAAACGTCTGTGGCAGGTCACCACCGGAGCGAACCGGCGGCTGATGCTCTTTATGCCGCCGCGACACGGCAAGAGCGAGATGGTCACGGTCCGATACACCGCCTGGCGCCTGATCGAGGACCCCGGGCTGAACGTCATCATCGGCAGCTACAATCAGCAGCTTGCTAACAGGTTTTCGCGAAAGATAAAGCGCATTGTCGGGAACGCGGGCACTCTTGCCGGCACCGATGCGAGAGCATCGGGAACGAACGCGACAACCCACGCGTCTGACGCCGCCGGCGAAGCTGCGGACAAGAGTGCCCGCGTTCCGGCAAAATTGCTCAGCACGGCGAGCGAATGGGAGACCCCGGGCGGCGGCGTTGTCCGGGCGGCCGGCGTCGGCGCGGGCATTGCGGGTTTCGGTGCGCGGCTGATCGTTATCGACGACCCTGTAAAAAACCGTGCCGAGGCCGAGAGCCAGACCTATCGCGACCGCGTATGGGAATGGTTCAACGACGACATTTACACCCGAATGGAGCCCAATGCGGCGATCATTCTCATACAGACGCGTTGGCACGAGGACGACCTGGCCGGGCGGCTGATACGCGAGGCCCGCGACGCCGCTGACGGCGGCGAAGAATGGGAGGTCGTCTCGCTGCCCGCAATGGCAGAGCCGCCGGGATTAGCGGGCGGTGCGGAGGCCGGTTCAAATGACGTGTCGACAACCTTTCCTGGCGGTATTGCCCTGCCGGTGCGCAAGCGGGTCAAGACCTACGTGGTCAACGGAGACCGCCGCATCATACGCACATTGGGGGCGCCGCGGCCGGGCTTTGAATACATCGACGACCCTGCATACAAGGCCGCAGAGGCCGCTAAGGAAGCCGCCCGACGCGAAGAACGGCGGCGAAAGCGGCTCGGCCTGCCTCCCGTCGAGGCCGCCACCGTCGAGGAAGGTTATGTACCGGATAATGCGGTAAATGAGGGCGAAAAAGTTGACCGCGATGGCGAGTGCGGCCAGCCGACGGACCCGAATTGGCGCGACCCGATCGGGCGGCGCCCGGGCGAGGCACTCTGCCCAAAGCTCTTTCCGGTCTCGTCGCTGCTCAAGTATAAAAAGAAGCTCGGCACATATTCATTTTCGGCGCTCTATCAACAGCAGCCCGTGCCGGCCGAGGGCGGGCGATTTAAGCGGGCATGGTTTCGAAAGATCATCGACGCTCCGCCGCCGGGTTTGAGATGGAAGCGCGGTTACGACCTCGCGATCTCGACGCGTACGTCGGCCGATTACACGGCGAGCTTTCGGTGTGCCAGGGACGCTGCGGGGAACCTTTACATAGCGGACGGCTTTCGCTCGCGGATCGAGTATCCAGAACAGCGACGCTACATTCTCGAACGTATGGCCGTCGAGGCCGATACCGAGCACGGCATCGAGGACGCGATTCACGGCCGTGCGGTAGTCCAGGATCTGAGGTCGATGCGCAGCATCAGCCACCGTCCGCTTCGCTCGATCAGGGTCGAAAGCGATAAGCTGACACGCGCCCTCGCATGGCTCAACCTCGCCGAGGAAGGCCGCGTCTATCTCGTGCGCGGGCCGTGGATCGACGAATTTGTGGACGAGGTCGGCAGCTTTCCCTCGGGCCGCCACGACGACCAGATCGACGCCGTCTCGCTCGCGGTCAGAATGATCGCCGAGAACGTCGGCCGCGCGAAGGCATGGGGATTTTAGATGCGGGCAGAGCTTCTCGGAGGCCGGTGTATACCGGTGCGGACGAATGTTGGTATCGTTAGAGATCATTGATCTCGAGTCACAACAGTCACAATGGAAGGGGTAAATCTTATGAATATCCGGATGACAAAATCGCGACGCGGCACGATCTTTGAGGCTCTCTGTGATCTGTGCGGCCAACCCATCGAGCTTTCGGAGACGTGCACTTACCTTACGCCGCAGAGCCCCAAAAAGGGCGAAAATCTCGTCTGCCACGGCGAATGCGGCAGGAACCGATCGGCGCCCGGCTATTGGGCGCAGATGCACCGCGTCCGCTGGCTTCTCGAGGAACTCCTCGACAATCACCGCCAACGCCATCCGGTCCTGACCGAATTCCTCGCCACGCTGCCCAACAGCCAAAAGCAGGAATGAGCAGGCGTCGTTTAACGTTTCTGTACGAGAACGTACATATCCCGGCTGCCGCGTTGGTGTAGGCTCGTCTTAATGGAGATATTTATGAACGATATGAACGATCTTGGGCCGGACGTGCCGAAAGACCCGGTCACGCGCCCGGAAGTGCCCGACAACCCGACCCCGACCGAACCTGAGGGATTTCCGGATCCGCCACCCGCGGCCGATCCATATCCGGTCAGCGATCCGCCGTTTCCTCCTGAGAGCGAGCCGATCCCGGAGAAAGAGCCAGTTCCGTCATTCCCGGAACCCATCCCCGGCACACCGCCCGATGCGTATTTTCACGG
>CAZSOE010000318.1:0-3243 GCA_964608335.1 uncultured Chloracidobacterium sp. | reverse complement strand
GGGCGTGGTCACCCTCGATATTGCCAAAAGGTTGATCGATTACGGATTTCATCCGCCGACCGTTTACTTTCCACTCATCGTCGACGGGGCGATGCTCATCGAGCCAACTGAATCTGTCGGACGCGCGGACCTGGACGCATTTATCGAAGCGATGAAGAGCATTGACCGCGAGGCGAGCGAGGAACCCGAACTGGTACGCGGTGCTCCTCACTCGACCAGGATCGGGCGGCTCGATGAGGCAACCGCTGCCCGCAAGCCCGTACTCCTATGGCGGCCGGATGAAGAGAGTTTGTCCAACTCGGCGTGACACGCGTAGCCGAGCGCCGGTATCCCGATGTTCGGTCCCTTCGTACACAACATCGATCCGATCATCACGACGGTGGGCGGCGTCCACATCTGGTGGTACGGTCTCAGCTTCACGCTCGGTTTTCTAAACGCACATTTTTTCATTCGCCGCAACCGCACCGATCTCGGCCTGTCCGTAAAGGCAGTTTACGACCTGACGCTTTTTCTCGCCGTCGGAGTGCTGGTCGGCGGCCGGCTGCTGGTCGTTATCAACAATGAGTGGTCGTTCTATCGAGAGCATCTCGAGTTGATCCCGGCGATATGGGTCGGCGGCTTCGCGACACATGGCCTGATCCTTGGCGGAGCTCTAGGTGTGCTGCTGTTCTGCCGGCTGTACAACGTACCGTTTCGCCCGTTACTCGACGTGCTCGCGATCTCCGCAGCGATCATTCTTGCATGCGGCCGCATCGGCAATTTCATCGACGGACAGATCTACGGAAGCCTCACCGATGTGCCGTGGGGAGTAACGTTTCCAAACGTCGAGGGATTTCGTCACCCCGTCGTCCTTTACGATGGGCTGAAAAACCTGGTGCTCGTCCCATTGCTGATCTGGCTGCGCGCAAAGCACATGCCTCCGGGCCGTGTCGCTGCTCTCTTCGTGATCCTGTATTCCGGGCTGCGCATACCGATAGATCTTCTCCGCGAGTACCCGATCACGAACTTCGGCATCGCTACCGGACAGGTCTTGAATCTCGTAATGCTCACTGCGGGCTTGGCGCTGCTCGGCCTGAATATCTACCGAAACCGGAAGTACGACACACCCCAGATGGCGACCGATCATGCAGCCCGCATTTCGCCCGTCAGGCGCGTGACGCTGGCTCTGGTCCTGATCATCCCTCTTATCATTCCGAGCGATGCGACGAGGGACGTGCCCTTCACCTATGGCACACGGCACGCCGGGCTTGGCTATTCGTGGCTCTACCGGCCGATACAGGACGACCTTATGCGAACGGCGGAGAGTCCTCGCGGACGGTAATTTCGGCTTTTCAAACTCGGCGAATTCATTTACATTTGTCAAAACCGTCAAGTTAACCAGATCACAGGAGGCCGTATGTTCAAGAAGCTCGTAATCGCTCTCGCAGTTGTCATCGTCTTGCTGGTCGCGGCCGTTGCGATCGCGTCGTTTGCTACCTCGACCGATTTCAAGGTCGAACGCGAGATCACCATCAACAAACCGCCCACCCAGATCTACAGCTACGCCAAGTTGCTTCGCAACCAGAACGATTGGGGCGCCTGGTTCAAACGCGAACCGACGATGAAACAGGAATTCCGCGGCACCGACGGCACCGTGGGCTTTGTCGTCCACTGGAGCGGCAGCGAGGAAACCGGTGAAGGAGAACAGGAGATCGTGCGATTGGTCGAGAACGAGCGTATCGACACGCAGATCCGTTTCACGCGTCCGTTCGAATCAAAAGCCGACGGTTCGCTCGCATTCGTTCCAGCCGGCGACAACGCAACAAAGGTGAAATGGACGCTCACGGGTTCGATGCCAAGGCCGGCGAATCTCTTCCTGCTGGTGATGGATATGGATAAGGCGATGGGCGGCGACCTCGCCGAGGGTCTCACGGGCCTCAAGAATGTAATGGAAAAATAACGGTCGTCCCGACCACGAAACGATGCCGCCGGTCACCCAACTTGCTCGCGCTGGCTCGATACTTCGCAAGGTATGCCTGACGATCTGGATCACCGCGCTCGCGGCCGGCCTGATCGCCTACCTTCTAGCTCCGCATCTTTTTACCCCAGGGAACATAGCCGAGGCGTTGCGCGGTTTCGAAGGCAGGATCTGGATCGTCTATATCGCGATGTCGATGCTCCGCGGTTTTACCCTGCTTCCGAGCACGCCGCTGGTTCTCGCGGGTACGCTGCTCTTCCCCGAACGCGCCCTGGCGGTTTTTGTGGTTTCGCTCGTCGGGATCGGTGTGTCATCGGCGACGATCTACTATCTCTCTGAACATCTGGGCTTCGCGGACTATTTCGATGCGCACAACCCTAGGCTGACGGCATCGGTTCGCCGTCGGCTTGAACATCCGTTCGGTCTGGTGTTTGTTGCCGCGTGGGCATTTTTCCCGCTGGTGCCGACCGATCTTGTTTGCTACATCGCCGGCTCCGTTCGCCTTAACTTCGGCCGATTCGTGGGCGCGGTATTGGCCGGGGAGGCTGTACTTTGCTGGTTGTATGTATTCGGGGGCGGATGGGTGTGGCGTACGCTCAGTTAGACCGGTGAGCGGGCGCAAACAACGCTGTTGATTCCGCCCACGCCCGGGTATATAATCGCGGCGATTCCCTTGATCTACTTTTCTGGCCCGTCGGCACTCCCAGGATCGGGCCGGTGGAGGCCAGTATGAGTCGCAGTTTCCATATCGTTTTCGGGTTTTTTGTTCTTGCATTTTGTCTAGTCGGGATCTCGGTGGGCCCCGGGCCTCATGTCGCTCGGTCGGCCTCGGCCGCCCTCGCCGCGCCGACCCCTGAGGACAAGCCGGGTTTCTTTCCGTATCGGGGAGTAAGTATCGGCATGGGCGTCGAGGAAGCCCGCAAAGTGCTAGGAGCTCCGAAGGACAAGTCGAATGAAATGGATCTATACATCTTCTCGGACAATGAGACCGCGCAGGTGTTCTATAGCGCTGAGCAACAGGTAAAGGCCATCGCTATCACATTTACGGGTGATCTGAAATCGGCCCCGACACCGAAACTGATATTCGGTGAGGATGTTGCTCCGCGATCTGACGGCGGCATCTTTAAGATGGTGCGTTATCCGAAGGCCGGCTACTGGGTCTCCTATAACAAGACCGCCGGCGATGACGTGGTCGTGAGCGTCGCGATCCAGAAGATGTGACCTTGTGAAATCGAGACCTAAGTTTGTCTCAGTCCCGCATTTCTACTAGAATTTCAGTTCGGTTG
>CAZSOE010000317.1:0-3291 GCA_964608335.1 uncultured Chloracidobacterium sp. | reverse complement strand
GATGGATCTATTGAGAATGTTCTCTACTTCCTGCCGAGGCATCGCATGATCCGGCGGCGGAGGCACCGTCACCAGTACGGCCGCCCTCAGACCCAACTCGTCGCGGGCTGCAATGATAGCAGCCGCCTCTTCTGCCGAATCGACGCGTTCATCGACGGCGAGCCCGCTCGACAAGGCATAGAATGCCGGCATCTCGTCGCACTTCCACCCCAGTACCGTAACACCGTAGGTTTCGAGCCATTCGCGGGTCGCGGGCAGGTCGAGCACGACCTTCGGGCCCGAACAAACGACCGTGATCGGCGTTCGTCCGAGTTCCGTCAGATCGGCCGAGACATCCCTTTCGCCCCCGCGATGAACGCCGCCGATACCGCCGGTCGAAAAGACGCGAATGCCGGCCCGGTGTGCGATCCATGCGGTGGCCGCGACCGTTGTAGCCCCGTCCATCCCGCTGCTGCATACGACCGCGAGGTCACGGGGCGAAACTTTGCGGATGCCGTCCGACGTGGCGAGCTTCTCGATCTGACTGTGTGCAAGTCCGACAGTGACTGTTCCATCAAGGATCGCGACGGTTGCCGGAACCGCACCTACCGCACGAACCGCGGTCTCACAATTCAACGCGGTCTCGAGATTCTGAGGATAGGGAAGTCCGTGGGCGATGACAGTGGATTCAAGCGCGACGACCGGCCGGCCCGAGCCGAGCGCTTCTGAGATCTCCGGTTGGATGTTTAGTTCCATGATGAACATGGCGGGCACCGGGCCCGCCATTATCGTCACAAACTCAAGTATGTGTTCTACTTAACAAACTTGCCAATGCGGCCGAGCCGCGGATGGCTCAGGCAGCCAAAGAAACTGCCGTTCGAGGCTCCTCGATCGCACGACCAATAAACGAACATCGCCCGTCCGACGATTAGATCGCGCGGAACGAAGCCCCAGAACCGGCTGTCTTCGCTGTTATCGCGGCTGTCCCCCATCACGAAAAAGTGGTTGGGCGGCACCTCTGACGGCTTGCCCGCGACACCGAACTGGTAGCCGCGACATGGATTAGAGGACGGCGGAGCTGCCCTTCGGCCTTCCCTTGCGGCGTTCATCGTTTCGCTTGAATAATAAACGTTGTAATTCTCGCCTTCACGCTGCGATTCGAATTCGGTTACGTCGAGCGCCGATACGTTGTCGTTCGAGTCGCCGATCATGCGATGTTCCGGCAGCAACTGCCCGTTGATGAACACCTGGTTGTTTCGAAATTCGACCGTTTCGCCCGGAAGGCCGATCACCCGCTTCACGTAGTTGATCTGATAAGGGATCAGATTGCGGGCAGAATCGTTTTCACGGCAGACCTTGTTCCCGGGATATTTGAACACGATGATGTCGCCGCGCCGGATCTCACGCTGGGGCAGAAAAGGAAGCTCGTAGCCGCCGGGCGTAAAAACGAATTTGTTTACCAATAGATAGTCGCCGACCAGGATCGTGTTCTGCATCGAGCCGGTCGGAACCGTCACCGCCTGCACGATGAACGTCATTCCGAAGATCGCCATGACCAATGTCACCGCAAACGACTCGAAGTATTCGCGGAAGGTGGATTTGGGCGGACCGATCGTTTTGACCACCGGTTCTTGTTTTACGTCCTTTGCCTCGTCGTTCATAAGATTAGTTCATACGCTGGTCGGCGCGGGCTTGTTTCGATGCGGGCCGCTCGCCGTCGTGCAGGATCTTTAACGCTTCGGCCGCGGCCATCATCTCGGCGGCCTTGATCGAGCTGCCACGGCCTCGCGCCTTGCCCGTCGGCCATGTCGTTTCGACCAGGAACTCGCGGGCGTGCGGCGGCCCCTCGGTCTCGACGACGCTGTAAACCGGAGCGACACCGCCCTCGGCCTGTAGGACTTCCTGCAAGGCCGATTTGTAGTCGACCGACCGGCCCGGATCGGCATCGCGAAGCTCGTCGGCAAAGATCCGTCCGACCGCAACGCGGGCCGCCGGATATCCGCCATCCAGAAAAACGGCCGCGATCACGGCCTCGAGCGTGTTGGCCAGGAGAGCATGCTTTTTGCGCCCGCCAGTCTTTTCTTCCCCACGCCCTACCCTGAGAAACGATCCAAGGTCGAGGCGATCGGCGATCGCGGCGAGCGTTGCGGTGCTGACAAGATGGTGCTTCATCAGCGTCAGGTCGCCCTCGCTCCGGTTTGGCGAATCCTTATACAGCATTTCAGCGATGATCGACCCCAACACCGAATCGCCGAGAAACTCCATCGACTCATTCTCGGCGGCACGGACCTCTTCGTCCGTGGCTCCCGGCAGGTTCTCGTGTGCCCATGACCGATGCGTTACCGCCCGCTCGAGGAACGAGAGGTCCCGGAAGTTATGGCCGATCATGCTTTCAAGCTTGCCGAGATTTGCCATTGCACCGGTAGAGTTTAAATGTCCGGCGTGCAAAAGAAAACCGGACACTCTCAGAAAAAGTGTCCGGTGCGATCTCAGAATGTATTCGTCGATTTAGGCGACCTTCCGTTTTGCGGAGCTTTTTGTAACAGCGCTCGGCTTCTTCGGAGGGGCCGAGGTCTTCGTCGTCGTATTCTTGACCGGTGTCGTATTGTTGATCACCGGTTTCGGCGAGACGCCCGAACCGTTCGCAGCCCCTACACCGCTGCCGTTTGCTGCCCCGATACCGCTGCCGTTCGCAGCTCCGACACCGTTTCCGGCTACAGCGCCCGCGCCCGAGCCATCCGTCTTGGTAGGTTCAGGATCGCTGATCGGGGCGATCGGGGTTGTCGGATTCGGGAACGGCTTCTTGACCGCGGTCGCTATCCACGTATCGACTGGCTCCTTTTTGCCGAAGCGCACGTTGTAGGCGTCCTCAACGTTCTTCTTCATCCTCGCCTTGTAAGCGGCGTCTTTGCCCAGCGTATACGCTCGCGAAAACGCATCCATCGCCCGTTCCGCGGTCCCGTTCGACATCGCGACCTTGGCCTTGATAGCGGCCTGATTTTCCTCGAGGGCCTTGACCTTCTCGTCGATTAGCTTTGTCTTTTCGGCGATCTGCTCCGCCGTGAGTCCCGGGGCGCGTCGCTCGGCCTCGAGCTTGCTGCCTTCGTCGACCAGCCGCTTTCCGGCCGCATCGAGCTTTTGTATCTCTTCAACGAGCTTGTTGAGTTCATCGAAGTAGTAGTTGCCGACGAGCTCGAAAGCCACCGGGAACGTGGCCGCCTCAGACGTTGCCTGGGTCGATTTGTACAGGAACGGAAGGGCACCGGCCTTGTCCTTTTTGCCGACAAAAGTGATATATCCGATGTAAAGGTT
>CAZSOE010000316.1:0-3296 GCA_964608335.1 uncultured Chloracidobacterium sp. | reverse complement strand
GAAGACCAGCCTGATCGTCTGGACCGATCACCGGCCCGGCATGCTGGCCGCGGTGCTGGAGGCGTTTGCCGGGCGGCTGAGCAACGACCTCGATACCGGCTTCGAGAATGTCCTCGGCCTCCATGAGCGTCATTTCGCCGCGTCCGCCGCCGAAAAGCTCCATGAAAAACTGCGTAAAGTTCTCGTTTATCTGCTCGAAGGCATTGCGGAATCGCTCGCGTGACCGTTGCTTGATCTCGCGAAGAGCCTCTTCCGTCGCCGCGATGCTGTCAATGATATCCTGACGCTGCGACGTGAGGAATAGGTGCCGTTCCTCGGCCTCGCCAAGCTCTTCCAACGCAAGCATATTGATCGCACCGAAGCCCTCGAGTCGTGCCCGCAGGTCGTCGGCTTCGCGTCTCGCCGTTTCGAGCACGAACGACTCGTCGGGCTCGATATCGCGGAGCAGATCGCCGAGCGGGACGTTCAGCTCCTGCTGGCAATTCTCGACCGTATTCTTAAGCTCGGTCACGGCCTCAGCCTGCCGGATCTCGATCTCGGCTCGCTCGTTGCGGGCCATCGCGGCACGATGGTTCAGATCGACGAGCTCTTCGCTGGTCGCGTCAGATAATGCCCGAGCCGCCGCAAGGGCATTGATCGCATTGGTGATCTCGGTATTCTCGTTCTCGATCTGGTCGCCGGCCGAAGATATCCTATCGGTAATAGCGTTGATCTCGTCGCGAAGTTCCCTGATCTTTGCCTCGGCCTCGCCGAGTTCCATCGTTTGGAATGCGATACGAGACTCGACCTCTTTCGCTTCGTTCTCAACACGGCGAAGGGCCGACACGGCCGACCGTCGGCGTTCGTCCGACGTTGCGGCGGTCATTCGCTTCTGGTTAAGCTCCGCACTCGCCGATTCGGTCCGCGCCCGCGCCGTTCCGAGTTCGGCAGCGATGCGCTCGAGAGCAACGGCGGCCTCGATACGTGCGGCGTCGGCCGCCTGCTTGCCGGTTGACGCATCCTCACGCTTTTGCCTTACCTCGGCGATCTCGCTTTGGATCTGTCCGGCCTCGTCGGCAACCACCTTGCGATGGCGCTCGGCCCGCTCGATCTCCTCTCTGGCAGAGTGGACCTGGATCTGAAGGCCGTGAATACCGCGATCGACCTTGATGATCAACGATTGAAGGTCGACCATCTTCGTCTCGTTCTCAACCAGAAGGCCCCGAGCGGCCTCAACCGCGGATGAGGCATTTTCGATGTCTGCGGCCAGCCTTTTGCAGTCCTTGCCGAGTTGATTGAGTTCGCGTTTGAACGCAAGCAGCGAGTCGTTTTTGCCCGTTGATTTGCGCTTGCCGCCGACGAGGAGACGCCCTCCGAGCAAAATGTCGCCATCGTAATTGACCAGCGTCTCGGCAGAAACTGATTTCGCCTCGTCAAAATCACGCACGAGGTGTGCGGCCATTTCGCGTGGAAAGACCTCCCGCAATGCTGCGGCAACATCCGAGCTAACGCCAAGGACGTCGGCGATCGTCTGGCCGTCACGGCTCGCGGTCTCGCCCGATGCGGCGTCACCTTTGGGCAAAACGATCATCGCCGTTCGGCCGATGTCGTTTGCGGTCAGCCATGCGGACACTCGTTTTGCGTCCGACAGAGACTCGACAACGACAGCCTCAAGGTACGGGCCAAATAGTGTCTCGACCGCGGTCTCGGCCTCCCGGGCGACGTTGAGCCGGTCGGCGAGAACGCCGCCGAGCTTTACGCCGATATCCTTTGCGGCGGCAAAAAGTTTTTGGACCTGCGGAGCGTAGACCGCACGCCTCTCTTCAAGCTCGCTGAGCGTCGCGAGGCGGTGACGTTTTGCCGAGTACTCGTCCTGCAGCGTCTGAAGCTCAGCTTCGGCGGAGCGAAGCACGTTACGGGCATCGGTCGTGACCGACAAAAGCTCTTCTTTTTCTTTGTTCAGTCCGGCGAGTTTCGCTTCCTCAGCCTCGAGATTGCGGGCGAGTTCCTCCGCAGCTTTTTGATTTGCGATGAATGTCTCGTCGGCCCGCGTTCCTTCCTTTTCGAGCCCGATCGCCCTATTGGCAAGACGTTCGAGTTGGCTGTCGAGTTGGCGAGCCACCTCGTCAAAGCGTTCGACGGCTCCCGTGTGCTGCATCAATTCGCCGCGAAGCGTTTCGAGCGACGCCTCGATGACCGCGAGCTTTTCGGATTCGGCCCGATGAGCCTCCTCGGACTCACGCAGTGCGGCGTCCGCCTTGGCAAATTCGCTGCTCTCGGTCTCCTCATCCTGACGCAGACGCTCGATCTCGGTCGCGAGCATTTCGAGCCTCTTAGTGCTCGTACCGATCTCACCGCGAAGGCTCTCGCATCGATTGTTTAGGCTGACGATCTGGTCCGACTTATAGATATGCTCGCGCTCGGCACGGTCGCGTTCGAGAGCGTTGTTGGCGTGGATCCTACGCAGCTCGGCGAGGCTTTCTTCCGCCGCACGTGCCTTATGGGTGGTCTCGCGAGCGGCCTCTTCCTTCGCGGTGACCTCGGCGAGAAGTTTCGTCTCGGCCTCACCGGCGGCAACCAGCCGGACTTTCAGATCTTCGGAAAGATCCGACAAATATCGTCCCTCGGCGGCGTAGAGCTGACGAAGAAGGCTGCGAAATTCCTCCTGCAGTATCTTGAACCGCCGCGTTTTCGCGGCCTGACGCCGGAGCGAGTTCACACGCGTCTCGACCTCTGAGACAATGTCGTAAATGCGGCCCAGATTGGTCTTGGCAGTTTCTAAACGCGTCTCGGCGGCACGCTGGCGAGCACGAAACTTCGATATTCCGGCCGCTTCCTCGATCAGGCTTCGGCGGTCGGCAGGCTTTGCCGAGAGTATCTGGCCGATACGTCCCTGCTCAATGATCGCGTAGTGCGCGCCGGATAAACCTGTTCCGGCAAATAGATCTGTAATGTCGCGAAGCCGGCAAGTCTTGCCGTTAAGCTGATATTCGCTCTCGCCCGAAAGGTAGAGCCGGCGTGTTACCGATACCGCCTCGCCCGGAGCAAAATCCAGTGCGAACGAACGCGGCCGCCAGTGCCGTTTTGTCTTGACCTTTGTTTCCAGCGGTACTGTCGAACCGACGGCCATCGCCTTTACGGTCTCTACCGATTCCGTCTCGACCGCTGAATCATCACTGAACGCGGTCTCTTCACTGCCAACCGCCAACTGCTCGCTACCGACTTCTTCTTCGGCCCCCTCGATCTCGTCCATATCGACGGCGGCTTCGATCATGCTGGCGCGGAATTCGGCGGCCTTGTCGGCGAGATCGGCGGGG
>CAZSOE010000315.1:0-3315 GCA_964608335.1 uncultured Chloracidobacterium sp. | reverse complement strand
CGTTTCACGCAGCTCAACTGCGATGGCATCACGTCTTTCAGGAGTTAGCTTCTTTGAATCGTTCAGCCCGTCGGGTAGCGGCTTACTTAGGTCGAGAATACAAGCCGCGGCAACCACCGGGCCCGCAATGCAACCGCGGCCCACTTCGTCGATGCCGGCAATGAGGCGATAGCCCTCGCTGGCCGCCTGCTCCTCAAAAACAGAGCCGATCGACCACACGGTACGATCGGCTTTGAGTTCAAATCCTTGCACGACGCGGATTATAGCGCTTCACAACACCGCGACGCAGTCGGCGTGGGCAACTATTTGGCTGACTGCGCTTTATTGCGAGTGTCGCGTTCTTTAATACGGGCAGCCTTTCCGCGCAGATCGCGTAGGTAATACAGTTTCGCCCGGCGCACCTTGCCGCGACGGATCACATCAATATGATCGACCACGGTCGCGTGCAGCGGAAAGATGCGCTCGACGCCGACGCCAAAACTCACCTTTCGTACGGTGATCGATTCGCGTGCACCGCCGTGCTTGCGTGCGATACAAATGCCCTCGAAGGCCTGAAGCCTCTCCTTATTGCCTTCCTTGATGCGGACATGCACCCGCACCGTATCGCCCGGCTGGAATGCGGGAATGTTCTCTTTAACTTGGGTCTTTTCGACAACGTCCAGTCTGTTCATCTCGTTCTCTGGCGAGAGGTCAGTCCCGTGTCATCGGGACTCACATTCACCATTCTCTCCTTTTAATAGATCGGGTCTATTCCCTTTCGTTTTCTCGATCGCCCTTTCGCGGCGCCATTTCTCGATCTCGGCATGATTGCCGTTCAGCAAAACCTCGGGCACCTGCATACCTCGAAACTCTGCCGGTCGCGTATAATGCGGGCAATCCAACAAGCCCTGCGAGAACGAGTCATTCTCGGCCGAGGTTTCGCTGCCCAGCGCATCGGGCAAGAGCCGGACGACGCTGTCGACTACGACCACCGCCGCGGGCTCGCCGCCCGATAGAACATAATCTCCGATCGAGATCTCGTCCGTGACCAGCGCCTGGTTCACCCGCTCATCCACGCCCTCGTACCGGCCACAGATGATGACAAGACGGTCAACCGAATCGGCAAATCCCCTTGCGGCATCCTGGTCGAACTTCCGTCCCTGAGGCGAAAGCAGGACGACACGTGTTCCCATCGGGTAAACGGTGCGATCGCTGGTCCCAATCAAGTTTTCAATCGCGGCGAAGATCGGTTCCGGTTTCAGCACCATCCCGTCACCGCCGCCAAAAGGCCGATCATCGACCATTTTGTGCTTGTCCTCCGCATACTCGCGTATATCGTGGAGGTTTATCTCGACAATTCCCGCCTGCCTCGCCCGGCGGACTATCCCGAAATCGAACACCTCGTCGAAAAACTCGGGAAAAATTGTCAGGACATCAATTCTCAAAACTCCAACAGACCTTCCGGTGGATCGACCTTAATCACCTTGTCATCAATGTCGACCTCAACGCATATCGATCCGACGAACGGGATCAGGAACTCTTTTGACCCCATCACCACCAGGATCTCGCCTCCGCCGGTTCGCATTATGTCGGATACGTTCCCGATCGTATCGCCCGAGATGAGCTCCACGCGGCAACCGACGAGCTGCCAGTCGAAATACTCGTCCCGCCCAAGCTCCACCGCCTCGTTCTGCGGGACGCAGATCTCGGAATCCCTCAGCTGTTCGGCCGCTTCGATCGAGTCGACGCCCGCAAATTTCAACACGATACGGCCCGACTGAAGCCAGTGGTCCTCAATTGTCAATTGACGCCTGCTCGCGTCGGGCATCATGGCCGAAACCAGTTTCAACTCCTCGAAACGCTCGGGGAAATCCGTCAGGAGATCGGCAACAACCTCTCCCTTTGTCCCACGCGGCCGAGCGATCCGGGCGATCGAAACCAGATCATTCATGGAACTTTCAAACTACCCTCGGTCAATCCTCGATCAGGTCGAGCTGGAACCGCTTACCGTGTTTATGGCCCGCCGCGAACAATATGTTACGCACCGACTTTATCGTGCGGCCCTCACGACCTATTATCCGGCCCATATCGCCGGGCGAGGTCCGGACCTCGAACCGAACATTCTTGCCGTCACCGATCTCATCGATCTCGACGGCGTCAGGTTCGCTCGAGAGTGAGCGGATGATGCGCTCAATACCGTCTTTCACCATAAATACATCGAGGGAAGACTAGGCCTGGGCCTGATCCGCCTCGGCCTCAGGCTCAGGAGCCGGTTCAGCCTGCTCCTCGGCTGCCTGCGACTCGGCTTCGGCAGCAACTGCGGGCTCGCCTGCCGGAGTTTCCCCGGCTCCCGCCGCGGCTTCCGTCTCGGCAGCCGGTGCTTGATCCGCGGCGGCTTCGGCTTGTGCCTGCTCGGCCGTGAGGCGTTCGGCCTCGCGAGCTTCAGCCTCTATCCGACGGGCCTCGGCGCGCGCGGCTTCGGCGGCGGCCTTCTTCTCGGCCCGGGCCTGCATGGCTGCGGCCTGTTCCTCCTCCGTCATTACCGGATTGTTCTTGATCAGGCTTGCTACCGTCTCGCTCGGCTTCGCTCCGACACCGATCCAGTACTGGAGGCGCTCGTGGTTAAGCCGCACATCGGCCGGATCGGCGAGCGGGTCGTAGGTCCCGAGATTCTCGAGATAGGCGCCGTCGCGTTTCGAACGTTTCTCTTTAACTACGACGCGGTAAAAGGGTCTCTTTTTCGCGCCCATTCTCATCAAACTGATTGCTAGCATAACTTTGTCAGTGGTCAGTGGTCAGTGGTCAAATCCTGTCCACTAACGTCTTTTCTTATGTCTCTTCTTTCTCTTAAGCCCTTTGCCCGAGCCGTTTGGCTCGTCGTCAGAATAATCTATCGCCGGGCCGCTGCCCAGCATTCCCGGCGCGTTGCCGCCGCCGAGCATATTTCCTAAGCCGCCGGCCAGGCCGCCAGCCATTTTGCGCGCCATCCCGCCAAAAAGTCCGCCGCGGTTCATCTGGGCCATCATTTTCTGCATTTGCGCGTATTGCCGCAGAAGCTGATTGACGTCAGAAATTGTAGAACCGGAGCCGCCGGCGATACGAGTTTTCCTACTGGCGTCGATGATCCGGTGGTCATTACGTTCGGCCCGCGTCATCGAATCGATGATGGCCTCGGTCCGTTTCATCTGGTGATCGACCATCACGGACTGTTCGTCGGTGATCGAAACGCCGCCGGTGAACTGCTCGGGCAGCATTTTCACCAACTTTGACATTGAGCCCAGACGCTTGAACTGCCCCAACTGATTTCGAAAATCCTCGAGCGTAAACTGGTTACGC
>CAZSOE010000314.1:0-3330 GCA_964608335.1 uncultured Chloracidobacterium sp. | reverse complement strand
AGCGTGTCGGGCGAGAGCACACGGCCGCCGGCATCCTCGACCGCGGCCTGGAGCTCGACGAACATCAGCGAGTCGAATCCGAGATCGACAAGCTTGTCCTCGAGCGCAACATCGCCGAGCGGGCGATTTGAAACCGTGGCAACTATCCGCCGCACCCACTGCATATTGTCGTCGCCCTTTGATTCAACGATCGACTTCGTGCGCGAACGCGAACGGTTCTCCAGATCTTCGAGCATTGCGACGACCTCGGGCCGCTTCACTTTTCGCGTCGCGGTTCGCGGCAACTCGAACGGTGTCAGGTGAAGCACCTTGACGCGTTTGAAAAACGGCAGGCCCGCCGACACCTCGCGAAAATGCTCCTCCACCTTCTGGTTCACTTCGGCGCGAGACAGCGAAATGTCGTGTTCGTAGTCGGGAACCGCAAGGCTGGCGATCTTCTCACCCCCATCATCGTCGGGCAATCCGACTACACTTAACTCCTTGATAAACTTCGACTTACCATACAGCTCCTCGATCTCGTCCGGGTAGATGTTCTTGCCGTTCGAGTCGATAATGACGTCCTTCGACCGCCCTACAATGTACAGGTTCCCGTCGTCGTCGATACGACCAAGGTCGCCCGTGCGGAGCCATCTATCCTGGAGCACAGCCTCGGTCGCATCGTCATTGTTGTAATACCCGAGCATCACGTTCTGGCCACGCGCGAGCACCTCGCCGACGCCGTTCTCATCCGGCGAATCGATCTTGACCTCGACGCCCGGCAGCGGTTTGCCGACACTTCCCTTCAACAATTTGTTGCCGGGGCGCGCTACGGTCAGGACCGGCGACGATTCGGTCAGACCGTACCCCTCGAGCACCGTGAAGCCAAGACCGTGCAGATCCTTCTGTACTTTCTCGGATAACGCCGAGCCGCCCGAAATGAGATAGCGCATTTTGCCGCCCATCCCCTGATGGATCGGGAAGAAAATGATCGGCCCGAGGTTGAAAGGCGTGTTGTCACGCAGCCACGCGTTGAAATCGATGATGTTGTCGGCGATGTCCGCGAGCCAATCGCCGCGCTCGCGAAGGCGCGTCTTGATCCGGCGATGCAGCATCTCCCACAGCGCCGGAACGCCGACCATTCCCGTTACGTGGCCGTTCTCGATCGCGTGCGAAAGTTCTTCGGCAGTCAATTCGTCGAGATACGTGATCTGCGTGCCATTGGAGAATGGCGTGAGAAACCCCGCCGAGAACTCGAACGTGTGATGCATCGGCAAGACCGAGAGCACGCCGTCGGTTATGTCCATATCCAGCACCGACGAGAGCATCGAGATCATGTTGGTGAAGTTCTTGTGCGACAACATCACCGCCTTCGGCGTACCGGTCGTGCCCGACGTGAAGATAAGCGAAGCCACCGCGTTCGACAGCACTTTTTCCGGCAGCAATGCGAGCCGCTTTGCCTCCTCGATCTCGTCCGGCATTTTAAAGACCTCGTCGAAGGTCCACACATCCAAGCTTTCCCCCTTACGAAGGAGCGGTGTCGCCGCTTCGGCGACGGGGTGGTTCTTTGCGCGCTTTCGATTGCCCGTTTGCCTTCCGAAAGCCTCGTCGAGCTTCTTCCTTAGATCCGGATTCTCGTCCGCCAACTTCGGCGACAACACAATTGCCGCAGCCTCAGCCGCTCGCGTAAAATTCACGATCTCATCGACCGAGCTCGCAGGATCGATCGGCACGGCCGTCGCCCCGGCCTTGAGAATGCCAAAATAGGTCAATCCCCATTCAGGCATGTTGTTCGAGAACAAGATCACCCGGTCGGCCGGCCTGATGCCTTTGCTTGCAAAGAAACCGGCGGCGCGCAGCGTCAGCTCGCGCACGTCCTCGTACGTGTACTGCTCCTTGCGGCCGTTGCGCTCGATCCGCATCGCGATGCGCGTTGGGAATCGCTTCGTCGCGGTATCAAAGAGGTCAAGTAGATCGCGATAGGTGAAAGAGCGTTTCTCCTGGATCTTCAACTCCTCTTCGAGCGTTGGCAGCACCCACTTCTTCATTCCCGGGAAGTGAACGTTGAGCCAGTAATCGTACCAATCGAGCTTTTCCGGGTACCACGGCAGTAGCGGTTTCTCTTTCTCTCTGACGACCGACATCAGTGCGCGCACATTGTCCGAGCGATAGAGATACGCATTGTCGATCATGAACGGCTTGAACATCGCAAAGGCATCCATCGTCTCGCGTGTAGTGCGGCGAAACTCATCGACCGATCTTTGCAGATCGCTGACGATGTTCCCGATCCGCCCGCCGCCCCAACGCGGTGCTGCCCGGTCAAGCACACGATCAGCCGTCGCTGCGATCTTGTTCAGCATCGGCGCACTCGTAAGCTCGTAGGTTCGCTGCCTGACGGTCGTCGCCTCGATCATCCCGGCGACACGATTTGCGATCTTGTTGCCGGTTTCCTTCTCTTCAAAATGCTTGCGTTTGTAGAGGCCTACGAGCCCGACGATACGCTTCATATCATTCGGGTTCGAATCGCCCGATGACGCCTGGAAAACGAGCGGCGGGTTGTCATCGACAAGGGCGTTCATCGCGGCCGCGAGTATTGCGCCCGCGACCATATCGACCGGAATGATGTCGAGAACCAGCTTTTCATTGACCGGAATTACGGGCTGGCCTCGCAGTGCGATCAGTATTAATGGTGCGGTCGTCGTAAATCCCTCGTTCCAGCCAGGGAAAGGATATTGATTTGAAGACTCGACGATCGACGGCCTGACAAGTACTCTGACGATGTCGTCCTGTTGGGCGATGATCTGCTCGGCAAGCGATTTTGAATACGTGTAGATATTCGTCCAGCCCCAATACTCGGCGCGTTCGGCACCGAGTTCGGTTGTCCGCTCGCGTATCCACATCTTTCGCTCACGAAAGATCGCGGATTTCAGCTCGGCCTCGTCATCGGGATCGCGCCCCTCATCGATGAAACGGTTGCGTGCCTGCTCGCGGAACTTGGCTGCCTGGACCGCATCGTCAGCCTCTTGCCTGGCTTGTTCTGACAATCTCGCGCAATCCTCAACCTCGCGATTCACATCAAAAGTCGTCCCGACCAGCTCTTCTTTGCTCGGGAAATACCCGACAACCGGCTCATTCTCCCAGATCGGCCCCGAGCGTTTCCCCGCGACAAAGCAGGTCGAAACATGCACGAGCCGAGGCTTCTTCATCATCCGCGCAAGCTTGATAATATTGTTCGACCCGACGACGTTCGTCCTCAGCGCCGACTCAAGCGGCGGATTAAATGTAACGTTTCCGGCGCCGTTGATAATGACATCGCACTGCTTCATTATCTTCGCCGCCTCAGCCTCATCGAGC
>CAZSOE010000313.1:0-3334 GCA_964608335.1 uncultured Chloracidobacterium sp. | reverse complement strand
CTTGGTTCCGCGCTGACGGGCCAAGATGTTGCCGCCCAGAACATGCTGGCCGCCGAATTTCTTCAGACCAAGCCGCTGTGCCGCCGAGTCGCGACCGTTTCGTGATGAACCTACTCCCTTTTTATGAGCCATAACCCGTGCTGTGAGTCCCGCCTTCAGACGGCAGTGCCTGCTGAAGCAGGGACTCAAAACGCTCCTAATCTATCTTGATCTCGGTATAAGCCTGCCTGTGGCCTTTTGTCCGCTTGTATTGTTTGCGGCGTTTCTTCTTGAAGACAATGATCTTATCGGCCTTTCCGTTGCCAACGACGGTCGCTTTGACGGTACCCGCCGCGGCTTTGCCGCCGGCAAAAACGGTCGCAACCTCGACCTTCTTGCCTTCCTCCGCGTCCTTTATCGACGGGACGCGAAGCGTCTGGCCGCTCTCGACCGCAAACTGTTTACCGCCGGTTTTGATTATTGCGTAGCTCATTGTTCGATCCGAATCGGCCCCCCGCGCACTTGGCCGAAACCCCGAATTATACGGAAACAGGCCGCCAGGGTCAAGGCTCGATCAAGCCTCCGCCGTCATCGGCTAGGTGATCTTGCTTGACAGGAACGCAACACTGTGCTATAGATAATACAGTCTGATCTTTGATAATCGAGCTCGGGCCTAACAACAAGGTGCAAACCTATACCAGGAATAAGCACCAGAATGTGTCAACTTTATTCAGGACGACACATACGATCGGTGGTAAGAAGTTTTTTGCGAAAATTCCGCTTTTTCTCGGTAATCGGCGGCGTAACATCAATAGCTACAATTGTTTGCGTGTCCCAGGCGGCGTGTGGGACACCCCTGGGACACCTCGGGACAACTAAGCTGCGGACGGATCTTTTACGACACCGATAAACGGCAGGTTTCGGTACCGTCCGGCGGCATCGAGGCCGTAGCCGACGACGAACTTATTCGGGACGACAAAGCCGGTGTAGTCGATTTCAAGCTCTTTCCTGATACGCGGTTCGGGCTTGTCGAGGAAGGTGGCGAGTTTGATCGATTCGGCGCCGCGCGAGCCGAGGATGTCGAGAAGACGCGAGAGCGTAAGGCCCGTGTCGATAATGTCCTCGACGACGAGCACGTGCTTGCCGCGGATCGGGTTCGAGAGGTCTTTGAGGATCTCGACATCGCCGGTCGAGCGCATCTGGTCCTTGTAGCTCGAGATGGACATGAAATCTATTGTGAGTTTCAGGTCGATCACGCGCATCAGGTCGGCGAGGAAGACGCACGAGCCCTTAAGAACGCTGACCAGGACCAGGTCCTTGTCCGCGTAATCACGGGTGATCTGCTTGCCGAGTTCGCGAATGCGGGACTGTATCTGCTCTTCGGAATAAAGCACCTCAAGATTTGGGTTTGTAAACTCTGAGCTTGCCATCTGCGTCGATTCGGCGGCCATAATTTTCTCGCGGTTTGAAAGAATAGGTTTTTAGAAATACTATCAATTTTTGCAGAAGGCCGCACGTGTCCGTATCCGTAGCCCGCACGTGAGCAGGCGCAGCGTCGCTTTGAACTCAAGTTGGCCCTTACTCACGTGCGGGCTACGGACACGAGGGCCTCTGCGCAGGGTATGGCCGATAAAGAAACACGCGATCGCGTACGCGAGCTGGTGAAACAGGTGCTCGCGACCGTCCCGACCGAGGGCGAGCCCGCTGCCAAAGCGACGTCTGCCGAGGCCGCACCGCCAATCGAGCATGTCGTTGTCAACTCGCTAAAAGCGCAGAGAGAACGAGAATGGGACCGCGACGAATCGGCCAAGTCGCTCATCACCGAGGACGATCTGCGTGGACTTGAACCCGGCTCTCGGGTTCGGGTGGCTTCGACCGCGAAACTCACACCGCTCGCCGCCGATATTGTCACCGACCTCCGTCTCGAACTCATTCGCAAAGAACCGCGTCGCAGTCTCGTAAAGGTCCGTTCGGTCGCTGTTGGAGCAGATCATGGCGGCTTCAGAATGAAGCAACAGCTCAAGACATTTCTGGGCGATCTGGGCCTGAACGTCCGCGATTTTGGCACCGAGGGCGAAGAGGCGGTCGACTATCCCGACTTCGCGCACGCGGTCGCCAAATCGGTCAGCGGCCGACAGGTCGATGTCGGGATCATCATCGACGGAGCCGGCATAGGCAGCGCGATGACCGCGAACAAAGTGCCGAACGTGCGAGCCGCTCAATGTTACAGCGTCGCTCTCGCAAGAAACTCCCGCGAGCATAACGGCGCAAATGTTCTAACCCTCGGCGCCGGGCAGAACACTTTTGAAGAGGTCAAAGCGATCGTCGAGGCGTTCCTTTCGACCGACATTGCTGAGGAGCGACATAAGAAGCGGGTCGGAAAGATCGATAATATCGACCGGCAGTATCGAAAGTGAATTCCTTTGCGTTCTTGGCGGCTTTGCGTGAAACTTAAGACGTAGGCCGCAAAGGGCGCAAAGAGCCGCTAAGCATGCAGACCAACGGCAACTACGACCAACTGATCGACCAGATCACCGACATGGTGTTGGCCAAGTTGTCGGGCGAGGAATATTGCCCGACATTCTGCCGCGCCGATGTTGAGCGGATCGTCGATGCAGGCGCCGAGCGGATCGGGATCGTGCTTGGCGAGACGGCGACCGCGCACGATTGGGCGAGCCTGATCGACCATACTCTGCTCAAGCCCGAGGCATCCGTTTCCGACATCAAGAAACTTTGCGACGAAGCGCGGCAATTCGGGTTTGCGTCCGTTTGTGTCAATCCGGGTTGGGTCAAGACGGCGGCCGAGTTTCTCAAGGGCTCTGGTGTGCCCGTCTGCACGGTGATCGGGTTTCCGCTCGGGGCGACGCTGCCTGATGTAAAAGCATACGAAGCTCGGCGCGCGATCTTTAACGGCGCTCGTGAGGTCGATATGGTCATTAACATCGGCGCGTTAAAGTCGGGCGATGATTGCGCCGTAGAAGACGACATCAAGGCCGTCGTCGAGGCCGCTCACGAGAACCACATTCTCTGCAAAGTCATTATCGAAACCGCCTTGCTCAGTGACGAGGAAAAAGTGCGCGCTTGTCTCGCCGCAAAAAATGCCGGGGCGGATTTTGTCAAAACGTCGACCGGATTTTCAAAAGGTGGAGCGACCGAGCACGATGTCGCTCTGATGCGTCACACGGTCGGCAAAGCGCTTGGGGTAAAGGCCTCGGGCGGCGTGAAGGGCATTGATGACGCACGCGCGATGTTCGAAGCCGGCGCGACCCGAATCGGTGCTTCGGTCGGCGTCAAGATCGCACAGGAAGCGAGCGGACAAAAATCTACGATCGTCGCCGGCAACTACTGATTAGAA
>CAZSOE010000312.1:2913-3340 GCA_964608335.1 uncultured Chloracidobacterium sp. | reverse complement strand
TGCTCGAAACCAAAGCAGCACACGAGTTTATCGACGAAGGCTGGCCGCCCGACCTCGTCGCCGAACGCTATCGCGTTTTCGGGCGATATCGCATCTAAACACGTCCATTCCTGTGCTATAATTCCGCCGCATCCATCCAGATCCCCGGGAGAAAGACAATGCGGAAGACCAGACTCGTTTCGTTTCTGCTAACGTTCGCCATTCTCGCGCCTTCGCTCGTGTTAGCTCAGCAGAAGGCCGTGACCGCGGAATCGGCCGAGGACAAGGCGAAGAAGAAAAAGGAATTCGACGAGCGTGTCGTCCAGATGTTGGACGAAGCGCTCGCGGGTCTGAACGGCCTGCGCCTGCCCGGTAATCGAGCGATCGTTTATGCGATGGTCGGCGATATGTACTGGCGGTTTGACGAGAAGCGCTCGTAGTGGCCGAG
>CAZSOE010000312.1:0-2903 GCA_964608335.1 uncultured Chloracidobacterium sp. | reverse complement strand
GAGAAGCGCTCGCGGGAGTTGTTTCGCTCAGCGGCGGCCGAGATAGTCAGCAACAATGCCGAGAACGACCGAGCCCGCAACGAGAGCCCCGAGGTGTATCCCGGCGAATACGACATGTTGTTCGACGTGCGCCCGCAGGTGCTGCCGCTCATCGGCAACCGCGACCCCGAGCTCGCGCTCGAGCTGATGGGCCCGACGCGATCGACGCGGCTGAGCGAGGCGATGGCCGCCGTGGGCGCGGGTTCGACCGACCCTATGATGGCTTCGCGCGTCAGCCAGGAGCTTGCGCTCGAGCAGAGCTTTGCGACCCGCGCCGCCGACAAGGATCCCGAGCTTGCCATCAAACTGATCCGCGAGAGCCTGGCCCGCGGCGTTTCGTACAACGTGCTCGGACTGCTGCAGAAGCTGCATCCGAAGGATGATAAAAAAGCCGCCGAACTTGGCTCCGAGGTGATCAAGCGCCTCGTCGACGCCGACCTCGCACGGAACATGACCGATGTGAATACCGCGCTCAGCTTCCTGCAGTTCAATACGACCGCTTCTGCACAGAGTGCGGCCACTACCGCGGGCAAGGTCCGGCCGTTCACATTTTCTGAGATCCAGATGCGCGAGCTTGCGGCCCGCGTCACCGCGGCGCTCACCGGTACGACATCGAACCCGGCGCAGACGGCCTCGATGATCACTCGCGCCATCCCGATCATCGAAAAGATCGCGCCCGATCGCGCTACCGTGCTTCGCCAGCGCCAGTCGCAGGTGCAACGCACGATGACGCCTGAGCAGCAGAACCAGCAGCAGCAGATGCGGATGTGGGACCCGTCCTCGACACCCGAGGAGATCCTCGGGGCGATATCGCGCATGCGGACCGAGAATGAAAAGACGAGTGCATATACGGCATTGACGAACAAGATCAGCCAGCTCACCGACGAGACGCGGGCGCGGCGCCTGATCGACCAGATACCCGACGAAAAGGCGCGCACGAACGCACGCGAACAGTTCGACGCCCAACGCCTGACGCGTCTTGCCGCCGCGGGCAAGCTCGACGACGCACGCCGTGTCATCGCGACATTGACCGACCGCCGGCGAAAGATACAGTCACTCATCAATCTCGCCCAGCAGCATCAGCGCCGGGCGGGCGAGGGCGACCTCGACACGGCACTCGCTCTGATGACCGAGGCCAAGTCGTTCGTGAATGATTATCCCGAGGAGATCGATGAGATCGAGTTCGCGATGACGATCGCCGCCGGCTACGCGACGATCGACGCCGAGAGCGGCTTTCGCATGCTCGAACCGATGATCGACATCTTTAACGAACACACTGCGGCCATCGCCGTGATCAGCAAGTACGACAAGCGAAATGCCTTCTTCCGCCGTGGCGAGCTCATCATGCGCATGGGCGGCCCCGGCGGTTTTAGCGTCGGCGGCGCGGCGCAGCAGCCGCTGCTCATGCGATTCCTCCCGCAAATGCAGCCCCTTGCCCGGGTCGACCTCGACAGGATGAACGGCCTCGCTAATCGGCTGATCCGCAGCGATGCCCAAATGATCACAAAACTCCTCGCCCTCCAAACCGCCCTGCAGCCCGCCCCGGCCCCGCGGCCGGTTCCGGCACCGAGGTGAAATTTTCGACGTGACCAAGTGGGCCAAAGTGGCCATGTTGTGAAAAGAGATAACATCGCAGAGCTAAAAAACGGCTTCAGCAAATACCTCGAAGAAGTAACACGGGGCGGGCAGGTCCTGGTGAGCGACAGGAACGTCCCTTTTGCCAAGATCGTTCCGTTAAATCAAACGGATGACTATGAAGCCGAAGAGCTTGAGTTGATCGCAAAAGGGATCTTAAGGCTGCCGGAAACTACGGAACCGCTGCCGGAAGATTTCTTCGACGATCTGCCTTTCGTTCCGGGCAATCGGGCCATAGAGGTCTTGCTGGAAGAACGATATGAGGACTGAAGTCGCGTTCTGGGACACGAGTGCGATCGTACCTCTGTGCGTTTTGCAAGATGCGACGCCCGCTGCTCGCCGTGCTCATGATCGCTTTACCCACAAGGCCATCTGGTGGGGAACGCCGGTCGAAGTTCGAAGCTCCTTCGCGCGTCTGAGGAGGCTGGGCGATCTGAACGCTGAGGCGTTTGCCGTTGCGGTCACAAAATGGACCGGGATCGCAAAACGGGTACGTCAGGTTCCTGCTATTCAGGATGTGTTGAGCATCGCCTTGGAACTTCCCGATAGGCACGGGATTCGGGCCATGGATGCGTTTCAACTCGCCGCCGCAATAGTTTGGTGTAACGAGCGTCCACGAAATCGGCCGTTCGTTTGTGCTGATAAGCGCTTAGGAGATGTTGCGGGCGATGGCGGATTTGATGTCGTGTTGCTGGCCTGATCGTGGTTCTTTGCCACAAAGGGTACAGAAACAGCTGAGAGATCGCGCTGCGCTTGCTGTGCACTCTGTGACTAGTCTCTTATGAAAACCTGTCAAAAATGCTCAGCCGAACTCGCTGGATCGGCGACAAAATGTCCTGCTTGCGGTTTGAGCATTGGCGACGGGTCTGCCGAGACGGCGGTTCTGCCCAATGATCCACAGGCGGATACGCCGACAAAGATCGAAACACCGCCTAAACGGAGCGATACACCAATGACGACGACGACCGGCGGCGGGCAGTTCGTCTCGGGGACGGTCCTCGCGGGTCGTTATCGTATCGTTGGCCGCATCGGCAAGGGCGGGATGGGCGAGGTCTATAAGGCCGAGGACCTCGAACTCGAACAGACCGTCGCTCTCAAGTTCCTGCCGGAATCGCTTTCAAAGAACGAGGAGTTGTTGAGACGTTTTCGCGGCGAGGTGAGGAATGCGCGGCAGGTAAGTCATCGCAATGTCTGCCGCGTTTTTGATATCCCCTGAAGCCGCCGCCGAC
>CAZSOE010000311.1:2110-3367 GCA_964608335.1 uncultured Chloracidobacterium sp. | reverse complement strand
CGGTGATAGAGAGCGGTGAAACTCGGGCACGCCCACTCGGGCAGGTCGTAATCGTTCGTGACGGCACGCATCTTTGTGAGCAGATCGCCGACTTCCTCGTGCTCTATATTCATCATGTTGACGGGGTGCTGCACTGTCCCGAATGGCGGGAACGACGGCGTGTGGCCGTTGGTAAAGCTGTATTCAAGCCGCTGAATATACGGGAAGAGCACCGCTTCCTCTTTCATCATGTGCGGTTCGAGGTCGGCACAAATGGCCTCGAACAGGCCCTTCAGTTCGTGAAGTTCCGGAAGGTGATCTCCGTGACGCGTCGCGACTTTCTCCATCAACGGCGTCAGATGAGCCATCTCCTGACGAGTATAAACGTGGTGTTTGTCCAGGATGTAGTCGATCAGATCGGAGAGCGGCATTTCTGCGAACGTTTCGTCCTCGGTGCCCGTCGAGTTTTCCAGGACTCCGTCGATCTTCTCCATCACCACCTCCGGGATCGCTCCCACCATGCGGCAGGCTTCGTCAAATTGCGTGTCGCCATGACAGCAATAGTCGATCTTGAATTCTTCAAAGACCCGCGTGGTCACCGGCCTCTCTAACGCGATTTCGCGAACCGTCATCGAATGAAAAGATTGCATAAATTTTCTCCTAAGCTTCCGAGCTCAGATTCGAGTATCCGCCCTCGACGCTCCGAGGAATATGATCTGACTCATGTTCGCGGGAAAAAAGATCAGCAGACGGCGCTGCTTTTGGGGTGCGGGTAGTTCTCGTTCGGATCTTCGTCGTCGCGTGTCAGGCAGACAAAGTCTTTCTCGATCAGGATGTGGAGTTCACCGTTCGCTCCGATAGGTACGTTCCCCTCGATGCCGACGGTCTCGGTCGCGGTCCAGTCGGTACCGGTGGCGGCGGGAATAAAGACTGTGAGTCTGCCATCACGAAACGCAGCGGACAGGCTGTCGCCGTCGGACCGCTCGATCGCGTAGGTGAGCCCATCGTCGGCCGACGACCCAAAGAATGCCGTCTCTTCGAATTTACCGGACCTGGCAAATTCGGAGACCTCCGATCGCGTCAGCCGCATCCGAACCGAATTGCCTTTGATCCTAAGTTTCATATCTCGAAATCTTAATTCGACTGACGCGCCAAAATTATGATCTGGGTCACCTTCGTTGACGTTCGAACAGGCCCTTTTACCTGATAAATGCTTGAAGCGGTTCGACGCTGTCGATGTGGATCTTGCCCCGCACGATTTCGACCAGGCCCCGGTCG
>CAZSOE010000311.1:1329-2100 GCA_964608335.1 uncultured Chloracidobacterium sp. | reverse complement strand
CCGGCTTCTACATCGACGAGGCCTCGGTCGGCGAGCTTTCTGATAGAACGGATCGTCGTTTCGATGGTCAACCCGGCCATCTCGGCAATGTCCTGGCGGCGATGTCCGATCTTTTTCGTCTCGCCGTTATTGATCTCTCCGGCGAGCCTGACGAGAACACTGGCGACACGATGTTCGGCCGAAGGTGTCGCCAGGATCTGCACCGTCTCGGTCCTTTGCCTGAGAAGTCCGCACATTCGGTCCATTATCGCCGAAGAGAATTCCGGCGACGACGCCATCAGCGAACGAAACTCGTTCTGCGGCAACAGAAGCAGCTTGCTTTCCTCCATAGCGACCGCGGTCGCGGGGAACCGCTTGCCGTCCAGAGCGGGCGGAATAGCAAATACCTCGCCCGCGGAAAACACGCCGATGATCACCTCTTTTCCGGGCTCAGGAAAACGGACCATCTTAACCGTGCCCGAAAGCACGAACGGCAAAAAATTTGCCTGATCGCCTTCGGCAAAGATCTCTTTGCCGGCCGCAAACGTCCGCTTTGCTCCGCGTTTCAGGATCGAATCGGTGAGTTGTTCGTTAATAACGATCACAAGAACTCACTTTAGCACGTGGGCGAGCCGACGGACAAAAAGGCCGACCTTATGACCCAGGTCATAAACCAAACGCGTTTTGTTAACGACAATCTCTCATAAGAGGTGAAAATATGAAGGCCCTTAAAACTCTGACGATCGCAGCCGTTCTTATCGGAGCGGCAGTTTCCGTTTCTGCCCAGCCGCA
>CAZSOE010000311.1:728-1319 GCA_964608335.1 uncultured Chloracidobacterium sp. | reverse complement strand
ACACGGAGGAACTAAACCGCCGGCTAGCTGAGCTGGAGGCAAAGATCAAGGTCCTGAGCGACGAACTCGCCGCCGTACGGTCGCTGGCCCGGGCTCCCGCGGCTCCAACGGCCGCGGCGGAAACAAACCCGGCTGCGAAGGCCGAGACGGTCACGGCCGCAGTGCAAGCGGCACCAAAGAAAGACCTCGGCGTCGATGTCGGCAGCGCGCGTCTCACGCCGTACGGGACGATCTACTTCAACGCGTTCGGCAACAGCGGCGGCACGAATAACGCCGACGTCCCGATGTGGGCCACCCCGAGCGGGCCCGGCAACGCCGGGGCGAGCATGCGGCAGACCCGGCTCGGTCTCAGGCTCGAGGGTGCAAGGGTCGGCAAGGCCCGGCTCGGGGCCGTACTTGAGGCGGATTTTTTCGGCGGATTTCCGGGCATCGGCGTCGGCGAGAATTTCGGCGTCGTTAGGATCAGGCTCGCGAATGCAAAGCTCGATTGGGAAAAGACCTCGCTGACCGTCGGGCAGGATTGGATGCCGTTTGCCCCGCTGAACCCGACATCGCTCGCATCCGCTGCGATACCGCAGATGGCCGCCGCCG
>CAZSOE010000311.1:0-718 GCA_964608335.1 uncultured Chloracidobacterium sp. | reverse complement strand
CGCGTCTGCCGCAGGTCAAGGTCGAGAGCCGGCTGACCGATCACGTGACGTGGCAGGGAGCCGTGCTGGCACCACAAAGCGGCGATTCATCAACAACATCGACATTCCTGCTGCAGCCAAACTCCGGCATGCAGTCGCGCACGCCGTTCTTTCAGAGCCGGCTCGCCTACTCGGGCAAGAACTGGTTCGCCAGCAAAAAGGCGGGCTCGATCGCGGCCTCGGCACATTTCGGCCGCTCATCCGTCTTTCTCGGAGCGGCGAACGTTCGCCACGACGAAACCTCATGGGGCGTTGCGGCCGATTGGAATTTGCCGCTTTCGGATGTCGTCGCGATAACGGGCGAAGCGTTTGCGGGGCAGGGCCTCGGCGGATTTCAGGCGGGCATTTTCCAGAGTCTGAATACCGATTTCGCCCGGACGCAGGGCGTTGCTTCGACCGCCGGCGGGGTCAGGGCGATCAGGACGCGAGGCGGCTGGGCACAGATTGCGATCACGCCAAAAATGCCCGGCAACAAGCTAGGGATCTACGGCACCTTCGGTATCGACGACCCGAACGACCGCGATCTGACGAGCGTCGCCAACCGGGACTGGCGGCAGAGAAATATGGCGTTCGCGGGCGAGGTGATATACAAATTCACGCCGCAGTTTCAGATCGGGTTTGAGGCGAGACGATTCCAAACGCTATATCTGTTCTCGCGGCGGCAGACGGCCAACCACAT
>CAZSOE010000310.1:0-3372 GCA_964608335.1 uncultured Chloracidobacterium sp. | reverse complement strand
CTGTGCCAGCGATGTGGCGAGCCGTTGCGCGCACACCATCACGGGTGTCGCGCCGGATGCGGTCTCCATGTCGTCGTAGAGCGTGCGGACGAGCGCGCGCTTGGTCTCGGGGTTGACCTCGCGTTCGCCGTCCTGCACCCGACGGCCGGTCGTCCCGGCCGCCTGGTAACCGACGAATACCACCGTCGCATTCTCGTTCGGCAATATTCGCATCGCGTGGTGAAGCACGCGACCGCCGGTCATCATCCCTGAAGCCGAGATTATGATGCGCGATCCCTTCATATCGTTGAGCCGCTTGGATTCTTCGCGGCTTGATGCTGTGATCATCGAGCGCGTCCTGAGCGGATGCTTCTGGTGGGCGAGCAGCGACGCGTATTCACGGTCGTGCTCCTCGTGCCACCGGTTGTAAACCTGCGTCGTCTGTGCCGCCATCGGCGAATCGACGATCACTGGCAGCACCGGTATCCGGCCCCTTTCTTCGAGCTCGCGAAGCATGTACAGTACCTCCTGCGTTCGGCCGACGGCGAACGCCGGTATAAGGATCGGGCCGCCACGCTCCGCCGCCTCGTTAACGATCCGCTCGATTTGCGAGGCTGCGTCAACGTCGCCGTGCAGCCGGTCGCCATAGGTCGATTCGCACATCAGATAGTCGCAATCGGGCGGCGGGGCCGGGTCTTTGACGATCGGCTGGTCATAATGCCCGAGGTCGCCTGAGAACAGGAACCTCAGATCGGAACCGTCTGCCTTGCCGCCAACGACCTCGACCAGAACAAGGCTGGCGCCCATGATGTGGCCCGCGACGCTAAAACCCGCCCTGAATCCGTTGCAAATGTCGTACAGAGCGCCGTCGTTCGGGACGGGCCGCAGCATCTCGAGCGTCGCCCTGGCGTCCGTTTCGTCGTAAAGGGGTAACGCCGGATCATGCCGCGTCAACTGATGGCGGTTGCGATAATCGGCCTCTTCCTCCTGCAGGCGTGCTGAATCCGGCAGGAGGATCTTGAGCAGGTCGGCGGTAGCCCGCGAAGTGGTCACCCTTCCCCGGAAGCCCAGCTTGACCAGCCTCGGCAGCCAGCCGGTGTGGTCGATGTGGGCATGCGTTATAAGGACCGCATCGATCGCCGCCGGATCAAAGGCCGGGTCCTGCCAGTTCCGCTCGCGTAGCTCGCGGTCGCCCTGGAACAAGCCACAGTCGACCAGTATTTTCTTCCCTGAGTTTTCGAGAAGGTATTTTGAGCCCGTGACGGTCCCGACTCCGCCGTAAAAGGTTATCCTCGCCATTTCAGAACACTATACAGCATCGATGCGATGGGGCCCGACGGGAACAAAAATGACTCCCAAAAAACTTTGAAAAAACATGTTTTTTTGTCGGTTTTGGGGTTGACAAACTGACGCGGGGTTTCTATCGTAACGTTTGCCTCGAAAAAAGAAAGAGTTCGTGGCAAACGGCTGTGTCAGATCAGCCGATAACGCCTGGCAACAGGCTAATTCTTTGAGATAAGACAGGAGTCATTAAACAAAATGAAAAAGGTTATTGCACTTTCAGCAGTTCTCGGCCTCGGAGCCCTGGGCATGGCTTGCGGTGAGGCCGCGAACAATGCTCCGGCAAACAACAGGCCGGCAAACAACGCTCCGGCGAACAACACGCCGCCGGCGACGGTCGCTCCGATGAATACTGCCCCGGCGAACAACGCCGCGGGAAATACTAACCGGCCGACGACCAATGCAGCGGCTAACAACGCCAACGCGCCGAAGACAAACACGACGAAGACCCCGTAACAGGGTTCGTTATCCCATTCAGGAAAAGCACCGCTCGGCAACGATGCGGTGCTTTTTTGTTTGATCCTGACCCCTGGCGACCCAAATTTCTTAACTCGCCAGTTTGACTTGTCCCTCGACGCTGAATATATTGTCGGATGTTCCTGAAAAGTTTGCTTGGAACAAGGACTGTGCTCGCACGGTCTTCGAATTCAAATTAGATCTAATTCTTTGAGGAGACAGGAGACTCGATCTTTATGAAAAAAGTAATTGCGCTTTCCGCAGTTCTTGTTTTAGGTGCCATGGGAATGGCATGCGGCGACGCTGCCACGAATAATGCGGCGAACACGGCAAGGAATGCCGCCAACGCAGCGGCGAACGCAGCCAATGCGGCGGCTAACACGGCTCAACAGGCTGCTAACACGATGGCCAACGCTGCCAATACTATGGCAAACGTCGCGGCAAACGCTGCTAACGCCGCAAAGGCGAACACGGCAACGACCGCAAACAACGCCAACGCCACCAAGAAACCGTAGTTATACGGTTTAGCTTTTTGACGGGCCCGGATGTCGATATCGACGCCGGGCTCTTTTACATTTCGCTTAGCAGGGCAGATAGGTCGGCGACGTTCGTGACCGGCCGTTTGCAAATGAAATCCTCACAAACGAACGCCGTCGGCCGGTCATCAACCGGCGCCTTACCTGCAAGGACCCTTAGAAGTTCCAGGTCCGCCTGAGGATCCGACGAACAGGCCAGGACCGTGACAGGAAGGTAACGCCGGCGTACCTCGATCTCCAGATCGTTACCTCTCTCGCCAATGACCGCGATCTCGCGGTTCTCGCTAAGGTAAAACTCGAGGGCCGAAAGCGCTCGGCCGAAACCTTGCGGATGACGCCGGATCTGCGAAGCCGCCAGCCGTAGGGTCGCTACGGCGTAGCGCTCATAGCTCGCCTCGCCCGTAAGCCGCGAAAGCCGCAGGAGCACGTCCGCCGCACCTGAGTTGCCCGAGGGCGTCGCGTTGTCAACGAGGTCCTTGTTCCGGACGATGAGTTCCTCGTGATCATTCGAGGTGAAGAAAAAACCACCCCTGTCTTCATCCCAGAATTCGTCGAGCATTACGTCGGCCAGCCGACGCGCCTCCTGCACGTATGCGATGTCGCCCGTCGCGTGATAGAGCACTAACAGGCCGTCCGCAAGGTTGGCGTAGTCTTCGATGTACGCGTTGAGCTTCGCGGTGCCGTCCTTCCATGTCCTCAAAAGCCGGCCATCTCGCTGCAGGTGCCCGAGCAGAAACGCCGCATTCTCCTCAGCGATCCGAAGATATCGCTCATCGCCCAGAACGGCGGCCGCGTCGGCGAACGCGGCCAGCATAAGTCCGTTCCAGGCCGTCAGGACCTTCTCGTCCCGTCCGGGCTTGACGCGCTTCTCGCGATGGGCGAAGAGCTTTTGTCGAGCCGCATCGATCGAGGCGGAGCCAAGACCGGCAGGGAGTGCGCCCGATGCGTTTAGATTCAAGATAGAGTTTCCTTCAAAGTTCCCCGCGGCGGTTACGCCGTATATCGCACAGAATTCCTCCGCCTCCGCCTTGCCAAGCACCGCTTCGATCTCTGCGGGCGT
>CAZSOE010000309.1:0-3381 GCA_964608335.1 uncultured Chloracidobacterium sp. | reverse complement strand
TACGCGCTTCACCGGATGGAAGACATGCGGATGACCGGCAAGCGGCATCCGTATTCGTCCGATTACAAGATCGGTCTCGACAAGGACCTTAAGATCGTCGCCTACGAAGTAACCTTCTACCAAAACGCCGGTGCCGCGTGCGATCTGTCGCCGCCGGTTTTGGAACGCACGCTGTTTCACTGCACAAACAGCTATTACATTCCGAACGTGACCGCGACCGCGTATTGCTGCCGCACGAACCTGCCGCCGAACACAGCATTTCGCGGCTTCGGCGGACCGCAGGGAATGTTCGTCATCGAATGCGCGATCGCACACGCGGCAGAAAAGCTCGGCGTTTTGGCGAGCGAGATACAGCGACGTAACTTGATCGACGACGGCGATGAATTTCCATACGGACAAAAAGCAGAGAGCGATGCGGTGACAAGTTGGACGCAGGCCGACCACGCCTATGATCTTGTGCGTTTGCAAAAGGAAGCCGATGACTTTAACGCGTCGTCAAAGTATTTCAAAAAAGGCGTCGCGATGATGCCGGTTTGCTTCGGCATCTCGTTCACTAAGACGCCGATGAACCAGGCGCGCTCGTTAGTGCACGTTTATACCGACGGCTCGGTCGCTGTTTCGACGGGAGCGGTCGAGATGGGACAGGGCGTCAATACAAAGATCGCGCAGGTCGCGTCTCAGATGTTTGGTCTGGACATCGACGCCGTTAAAGTCCACACCACCAATACCTTACGGATAGCCAACACGTCCCCGACAGCGGCGTCCGCGGCGGCGGATCTAAACGGCAAGGCCACGCAGCTTGCGTGCGACGCGATCCGGAACCGTCTGTTCGAAGTCGCAAAGGACCTTGTCGAAGCCGCGTCGATCGACGACCTCACCTTAAAGAACGGCCACGTATGGCGAAACGGCGACAAGACATCGCTCGCGTGGCAAACGCTCGTGATGGAGGCGCATCTTCAGCGAGTAAACCTGAGCGAACACGCGCACTACGCGACGCCGGGGATACATTTCGACTGGTCGACCGCCAAAGGACATCCGTTCGCGTATCACGTTTACGGGACGGCGGTCGTAGGCGTGACGGTGGACTGCCTGCGTGGGCGTTACGAGGTCGATTACGTGAAATGCTGTCACGATTTTGGCTCGTCGATGAACACGGCGGTAGATAACGGCCAGGTCGAGGGCGGCATAGTCCAGGGTCTCGGCTGGGTGACGATGGAAGAGGTCGTTTACGACGAACAAGGCCGGTTGCGTTCGAGTGCTCTCTCGACATACAAGGTTCCCGACATCTATTCCGTCCCGAAAGAGATCGCGATCACACCGCTCAAAACTGAGCGGACGAATCTGGCCGTGTTCAACTCAAAGGCCGTCGGCGAACCGCCGCTGATGTACGGCCTCGCCGGATACTTTGCGATCCGCAACGCGGTCAAAGCTTTCACGGACTGCTCACCCGCGTTCGACCTCCCATTCACGCCCGAAAAGGTTCTGTTGAATCTCTACGACGGCGACTAAATACCAGCTAATAGCTGTCAGCTAATAGGTATTAGCTGATCTTCAAACTCTTTCGTTAAAATCCTCTCGTGTCCCGGGAGACCCAGCTTTGGCAGTTTATCGCCACGCGACTGCGTCGCGGCGAGAGCGTGATACTGCTCGTCGTTGCCGAGAGCAGCGGCTCGAGTCCGGGCCGCGCGGGCTATAAGATGGCCGTCGCGGCAGATGGCGAATTGTGCGGCAGCATCGGCGGCGGCGTGATGGAAGTGTCGCTCGTAGAACTCGCTAAAGGCAAAAGTAAAGAGGTAAAAGGTAAAAGTCTGACTGAGGTACGCGAGCAAGTGCATCGCAAGGATGCGGAGAATGCCAGCGGGATGATCTGTTCGGGGAAGCAGACGGTCGTTTTCAAAAATCTTACATCTCATGATATGGCTGCCGTTGAACGAGCTATTGATTCGATCAAGAGTCGACGGGGCGATCGGCTCACCATTTCGAACGATGTGTTCACGGTCGGGCCGCCTGAAGGGAACCCCTGCCGACAAAACACGTCGTCCGGGAACCCAACCGGCGGGACTCACAGCGCGTTCGAGCGTTTCGGCGGTGATGAGTTTGTTTACACGGAATTGCTTGGCGAGAAAGACCAGATCTACATCATCGGCGGTGGACATTGTTCATTAGCGTTGTCCGAGGTAATGTCGCGGATGAATTTCAGCATCTCGATCTTTGACGATCGCCCGCAACTCAATACGATCGCGAAGAACGCGTTTGCCGACCATATTACGATCATCGATAGTTATGACCGGGTCCCCGACCACATTCCGAGCGGCGACGACGTTTATGTGGTTGTTATGACATTGGGTTATGCGTCGGACGCCGTTGTGATCAGGCGCCTGATCGACCACAACATTAAATACCTCGGCGTTCTCGGCAGTCGGGCAAAGATGGCGACGCTGATGATTGAGCTAAAGGCCGAAGGCCTCGATCCCGACAAACTCGCCCGCATCCACACGCCAATAGGCGTTCCTATCAACAGCCGAACTCCTGAAGAGATCGCAGTGTCGATCGCCGCCGAGATCATCGCCGTGCGCAATGGCGCGGCCACCCGCCGATAGTTCGATCCTCACGGGAACAATTCCCTCTTACCGGTGTCAAATATCGTGGCGCTGGCACCGACGCCTCACGGAGGAATTGAAATGTTTGACAAACTTATTGCGTCCGAGCCGGCCGGTGCCGAATTCAGGAAGCGGACACGTTATTTCGCCGCGTCGTCGATCGTTGTTGGAATTCTCTTCGTCACCGCCGTCGTTGCGAGCATTCTCGCTGCCGAATACGGTTTGGGAAACGATGTGTTCGAGATCGCCGCGCTCGAATCGCCGATAGCGGTTGAAACCACGCCCGAACGGAGCGCGCCCCGCCGCCCCGATGCCGCTGCCGACCAAAACAACGCCGCCCCGGTCCGGTCGTTGATGGCCAGCGTCAACGAACCGACGTTTGTCCCCACACGTTTTTCGACCACCGCAAATGCCGAAAAGGCGCGCGGGGATAACGATAGATTCAAATCGTGGCTTCCCACTGGAACAACGCCCGGCGGCGGCCCGGGTCGCGGAGACGGCGGCTCGGATAACGGTGTGCCCGGCGGGCTTCAAGATCCGGCGCCGCGGCCTCGCTCCGATGAAGACGAAGGCGGACAACCTCCGCCGGTTGTTTTGCCGAAGCGGCCTCCTCCTATGAAGAGCCTGGGTGTAGTCAACGGTCGGGCCACGCATCTCGAAACGCCGCCCTATCCGATACCCGCAAAGCGCATCGGCGCATCGGGCAACGTGAGTGTTCAGGTGACGATCGACGAGTCGGGACGCGTGAACGCCGTCGAGTGCCGCGACGGGAACGCGGGCA
>CAZSOE010000308.1:0-3386 GCA_964608335.1 uncultured Chloracidobacterium sp. | reverse complement strand
AGAATTCTGAGGTCGGGGCGACGCAGCGTCCCGACGGCTCGATCATCGAGGTCCGTAAGTTCCGCAATAACCCGACCTTCACCGAGGTCGAGGCCGTTTGGGGCAAGAACAACGAGAGGTCCTTAACCTTCAAGCTCCGCAATGGCCAGGTGATCACAAAGCAGGTCGAGAACCTGCCTAACATGGAAGTGATCTCGACGCAGGTCCTCAAGGAACTCGCGGGCATCAAATAAACAATAAGGCGGCGGCGAACCCGCGCGTTGCCGCCTTTCATCTCAGTTCCCGGGACGCTGCAAAGGAAATCGTTGTATAATCTAGGCGGCGTATGGGAAAATACTCGATAACCTGTCCGTGCTGCGAGGCGGTGCTCACCGTCGACGCCGAGACAGGTGCTCTCCTTGCTCACGAAGAGAAAAAGAAAGTGCATGGCTCGTTCGAAGACCTAAAAGGCGAGCTGGCCAAGCAGAAGGAACTTCGCGAGCAGATATTTGCACAGGAAATGTCATCGATGAAGGACCGCGAGCGTCTTCTTGAAGAGAAGTTCAAGGAGGCGATGAAGCGGGCCGACACCGATGTGGGCACTCCGTTCAAAAACCCTCTCGACCTCGATTGATCGCATGAGCAGTTCGTCTGAAGCCACCGCTCCGGTCTCGCGGGTAAGCGACCGGATAATTATCGCGCTCGACGTGTCGTCGCCGGACGAAGCACTCGAGATAGCGAGCGAGCTGAAGGGCCGCGTGGGAGCCTTTAAGGTCGGGTTGCAGCTCTTCACGGCGGCGGGGCCCGAATTCGTGCGTGAGCTTACCGAGGCCGGTCATCGCATCTTCCTCGACCTCAAGTTTCACGATATTCCAAACACGGTCGCCCGAGCCGCCGCAGAGGCCGCTCGTTTGGGCGTCTGGATGTTGAACGTTCATATCCTCGGAGGTTCGGAAATGATGTTCCGCGCGGCCGCGGAAGTGACCGAGACCTGTGAACGCGAAGATCTCCGGCGTCCTTTGATCATCGGAGTTACCGTCCTCACGAGCGCGAGCAGTGAAACTCTCGGGTCTGTCGGGATCGTTGGCAGCGTCGAGGCAGAGGTTGAACGGCTCGCAACGCTGGCGTCGGAGAGCGGTCTCGACGGCGTCGTCGCCTCGCCACTCGAGGCCGCAGCCGTGAAGAAAGTCGTCCAAAAGCCCGGTTTTATCGCGGTTACGCCTGGAATTCGGCCTGCTTCTGCAACCCCGGACGACCAGCGGCGTGTAACCACTATTCGCGACGCGTTCGCGATGGGGTCGGACTTTGTCGTAGTTGGCCGGCCCGTGCTTCTGGCCGAGGACCGAATTGCGGCAGTTGAGCAAATGACAAGGGAATGCGAATAAAAAGCTGGGCAAAACGATCTGTAGTTTGCGGCACGGCCGCACGGCGCCTCATCGCGGTGATCGCGCTGGGGGCCGCCTTGTTCTTTTGGCTCCAACCCGGCGCCGCAGCCAACGCACGTTCTGAGCAACCTGGTCTTCGTATCGGCGAAAAGCTCACGTATCAGGTCTCCTTCGGCAAGTTCAGCAACGCGGGCTTTGCCGAACTTTCGGTCATGTCGCGAGGCAAGCTCGGCGGCAAAACCGGGCGCGATGTCATCGAACTCCGTTCGCGGATCAAGACTGTGGATGTGGTTAGCGCCGTTTTCCTTCAGATGGATGAGGAACGCACAACTTACGTCGCGCCCGATACCGGACTTCCGGTCTATATCGTCAGAACCAACAACGACGGACCGGTACCAAAGGAGAGCATAAACAGCTTCCTTTCCCAGCCGACGCAGAACTTCGATCTTCTCAGCCTGATCTACAAGGCTCGCGAGCAGGCCGGGAACGGCAACTTTCAGCTCGCCGAGAACGATCTGGTGCATGCCGTGACGTTCGCCACCTCGGGCGCCGAACGCATCAAGACCGACGCGGGTGAGTTCGACACTACGATCTCGACGGTCACGAGCGATTTTCTTACCGTGAGCGGCATTCGTGATCTGAGGATAAATTTCTCGGTCGATGAGCATCGCATACCGGTCAGGATCCGCTTCCGGACGGCGAGGGGCGAAGTTTCGGCGAATCTTTCGGCCATCGCGCTGCCGGAGCCGGAGCCGACCGCAAGCGCGACGCCCACGCCCGCTCCATCCCCATCTCCGGCGAGAACACCGAGGCAGATCCCTTCACCAACACCAGATCCGTACATCGAGAATCAGCCGTTGAGCCCGGACCTTGGTTTCCCACTCGGTGAGACGCTCGAATTCGCGTTGAAGCGCGGTGCCGACGATGCCGGAACACTCACGCTCTCAGCCGTCGAAAGAAAGCGGTTTCAAGGCGACGACAGCTTGCTGCTAACGGCCGTGGTCACCGGTGTCGAGGGAGGTGAACGGCCGTTTAAGGTCGGAGACGCATTTAAGGTGCAGGTCGATCCCGAAACGCTCACGCCGCGGTGGATGGAGTCTAGATTCCCCGGTGTCGTGCCCGAGCTGAATCAGACCGTGGTCGTCGACAAGAGGAACGGGGACTTCCGCGTGGCGAACACTACGGTCGACGCACCGATGGGGACGCACACGATCCTCTCACTTCTTTACGCGATGCGTTCGTTCAATCTCAAGCCGAGCCGGACGGCGAATAGCCCCGTGAATGACACGCGGGTGGCTGTTTTTTGGAGTGACCGCGCTTACGTTTTCTCGCTCCGGCCCTCACCGCCGGCCGATATTACGCTCAATGGACAAGCCGTTTCGGCCCAGCTCATCACCATCAATACCCGCAACCCCCAGCTTGACGCCCTGTCGATAAGGGTCTGGTTGAGCACTCAGGACCGCGTCCCGCTCCGGATCTCGTTTGGCCCGTATCAGGCCGATCTCGCTACCCGAAGCGTCAAAGCCCCTTAGGGCCCCGATCGCCCAGGCCCGCAACCTGGTAAAAACCCCCTCAGTTGAAATTGAAAATTATTTTCATTTAGGTTAGACTTAATTTGAAAGGAGAGGATCTATGCGCAAGTGTCTCGCCGCTTTGTCAGTCTTAATGGTTTTAGCCGTCTTCGGCCTGGCCCAGACCGACGCGGACCGTGAAGCGATAAAACGCACCGCACTCAACTACGCCGAAGGCTGGTACGAGGGCAATGCCGATAAGATGGAGAGCGCCCTGAGCCCCGATCTTGCCAAGCGGATCGCTCAAACCAACCCGCAGGGGCAGAGCAGCCTCGGACAGATGACCGCGATGCGGCTCGTTCAGGCGACACGCGGCGCTTCGGGTAAAGCAACGCTGGCAGCCGAGCAGCAAAACGACGTTACGATATTCGACGTCCTCGGCGGTGCGGCGACCGTAAAGCTCGAGATGCGCGATTGGGTCGACTACATGCACATAGCGAAGCTCAACGGC
>CAZSOE010000307.1:0-3401 GCA_964608335.1 uncultured Chloracidobacterium sp. | reverse complement strand
CAGACCGACCGGGCGCATCCTGATGGGTCGCGACGGCGCCGAAATGCTTTCGCGCGATTTTATAGCGTACGTAGATCTTGGCGCGGACGAAGGGGTTCGCATTGGGGACACCCTGACAATTTTCCGGCAACTCGAAAAAGGAAATATCACTCTAAACCCCCAGCGCGAATCGATCAGCGCGCGAGATTACGGATCCGAAAGCGAGGAATACAAGGGCGGCCGGTTCTCGAACCAGGCAGCGAGAAAGTCCGGCGAAAAGGCCGATGGTAAAGAGGTAACCACCGCGATGGTGCGTGGCGACCGTCCATCGAATCTTCGAAAGGTCGTCGGCGAAGCGGTCGTTCTCAATGTCAAAGAGCGAACCGCGACGATCCTGATCACTCGGACGGCGCAGGAGATCCATACCGGCGACTGGGTCGAGATCAAATGAATTGAGTTGATTCGGTCAAGGGGGAGAAAGGGCGGCTTCGGCCGCCTTTTCTATTTCTATCCTTCCGCAGCCCGCCTTCGTTCCGTCACGAAATAAGAAAAGTAGCCGTACATCGACCAAACCGATGTGATCACCGCGAGCCACAACGCACCGCGACCCACCAGGTAGCCGAACACTTTCCAATCGTTCGAAGTGAGCGCGAATTGGAAGAGATCAGAGAAGGCGGTGCGCACCTCGGGGACCTCCCAGAACGCGGCCGGATAATTGAGCGCGAAATTTGAAACCGGAGGATTGCCGTTAGCGGCGGCGACAAGCAAGGCTACGACCGCAACGCACTGTGCCCACATCTTGATCTTGCCCGCTGCCTGGGCCTGGATGATTATGCCTTCGCTTGCGGCGACCGAACGCAGGCCGGTGATGATGAATTCCCTTCCGAGGATGACGACGACCGCCCACGACGGGGCAAGGTTCTTTTCGACCAGCACGATGAGTGCGGCCGAGATCAGCAGCTTATCGGCTACCGGATCCAGAAACTTGCCGAGCGTTGAGACCTCGTTGCGCCGGCGAGCCAGGTAGCCGTCAACGATGTCGGTGAGCGAGGCAACCAAAAAGATGATGATGCCAAGCGTGTAGGCACTCACCCCGAGCGCGCGATCGACGGCCGGTGTGAGCAGCACGACCACAAGCAGCGGAACGATGACGATCCGTGCAAGAGTGATGTAATTTGGAAGGTTCACCTACCGATCCAGTTTAGGTTGAGGCACAGGAAAACTCAACGGATCAGTCCCTCAGGATCAACATCCGGTGCGGCGGCAGCCCGAGCATGCACTCGTCACCAACGTTCAGGCCTACGACACGAAAAACGCGCGTCATAAGCTTCAGGCCCGCGGCGTCGAATTCGATCAGGCTCGTCGCTCCGCAGAATCTAATGCCCGTTACGACGCTGCGAAGCAGGTTGTCCTCGGGGAACGATGCGCCCATCGACATGCTCACCTGCTCGGGCCTGATCGCGAGCGTCATCGTATGGTTGATCGGTGCGAGCTGTTTCTTGTCGGCGCGGTGCGCGAAGAGTCGATGTCCGCCCTCGATCGTGTGGAATTCGGGAAGTTCATCGTCCGACGAGGTAAGCCGCCGTGCGGTGATAAGGTTCGCTTCGCCGGTCAGACGGCAGGTCTCAACGGTCTGTGGGTCTTCGTACACTTCGATCGATGTTCCGGTGCGTGCGATACTTCCGCCCGACAGCACGGCGACATCGTCCGCGACCGCCGCGATCTGCTGAAAATCACTTGTCGCAAAAATGACGATCCGCTCGCGGCTGACGGCGGCGCGGCGAAGCTTGAAAAAACACTCATCACGCAGCGCGGCGTCCAGACGGCAAAACGCGTCGTCGACCAAGATGACCTTTCCGGCATTCGCTATCGACTCTTCGAACCGTTCGAGCTGTTCCTCGGAACTCGACACCCGCACGGCGATGCCAAACAGCCCGAGAACGGCCCCCGGGCCGGCGCGTTCGGCCGAGAGCAGCGTCACGTCGCGATCCTTTGGGCGAACGCCGGTGAGGTCACGCCCGTTGAACGCGATCGAACCGCCGTTCGGCCTGAGTCCGGCGATCAGCCGAAGCAGGACCGATTTGCCCGATGCCGACGCGCCCAACAAGCCCAGAACACGGCCCTCGCGCGCCGACATCTCGACATCGCGCAGCACCCATTTGTCGCCAAACCTGCGGGACAGCCCTTTGATCTCAAGCGGCATCGGATCGGGTCAAAATTGAAACTTTAAGCCGGGTTTTTCGTGCAAAGGAGAGTATGCCCGTTGTCATCGAAGTAACGCAAGTATAGACTTTTTGCTGATGAACGACCGGCGCCGGATCAAGCGAAAACTGTTGCATGCGGGCGGCTGGCAGGTGGCAAAACGGGCGGCCCGCGCGATCCCCTTCGGAGGAACGGCGGTCGCTATTTTGCTTGTCGGGAGCGATATAAAGAAGAAAGGTGTCGTCAAAGGCGTGTTAAACTCTGGAATAGACGCGATCCCCGTCCTGGGGCTCGCAAAGAACGCCGTCGAACTCTTCACCGGCGACTTCATACCCGATAAGAAGAAGGGAGAAAAGAAATGAGGATCATCACCGTGCGATCGATGCTTCTGGTGGCCGCGTTCATATCGGCCGGTTTAACGGCTTCGGTTCAGGGCCAGGAAACAAAGTCAAAGGTCAAACCGCTCGCGACGCCACCGCCCGTGCTCAGCGGGGCCGAGATCATCAGCCGCGCAGATGATTATCGCGAGGAACCTGCCTCAAAGGAGCCCGAGAAGACAGCTAAACCGGCCACACCTACGTCGACGCTCGTAAAGGATCTCAGCGATCGACTCAAGAAACTTGAAGAGAGCCAAAAGTCGACCTACGACGAGAAGCAAAAACGCCTCCTTCTCAATCTCGACATTCTCTCGCGGGCCGAGCAGCGGAGTGAAGGGCTTCGCAAACAGCTTTTTGAAATGGTGGAAAAGGAGAACGCGCTCAAGCTTCGGCTCGATCAGATCGAGATCGAAATGCGTCCCGAGGTGATCGAGCGGTCGTTACAGCTCGCGGGCTCGCTTCGCCCCGAGGACGTTCGCGACGCCCGACGCAAAAGTCTCGGTGCCGAACGCGCCAACCTACAGGCCTTGCTCAATCAGGTCCAAACCACCCGCGCCTCGATAGACCTCAGCCTCCAGCGCTCCGATCAGCTCGTCGATAAGCTCCGTGTGAAACTGGAAAAGGACATCGAGGACGCACTAAAGGATGATACGGAGGACTGACGTCCGGTCGACCGCCCGACATCGCGATATCGCTCTAAATGGTTCGCTCTCAAGCACTTCTACCAGTAGAAATGCGATAGGTCTGCAATTTTTCTTGACAAGGCTGCCCGAACACCCCTAATATCGACGGACACCTAGCGGATGGATCCCCCAAACACTGGCATTTGCCGGCCCGTACGGC
>CAZSOE010000306.1:2846-3406 GCA_964608335.1 uncultured Chloracidobacterium sp. | reverse complement strand
ACAACAAAACGAAGGCAGCGGACACGATCAGAAGAAAATATCGAAGACGAGGACGGTTCGGACGAGCGCGTATTTGTGGCCGCCGCCAGGTATTCGCCGGCGAATGAGGCTGAACAGACCGAGCGAACGCGGATCGTGCGGCAGGCGGTCACAGCCCTCCCGACGGACCTCCGGCAGGTGATAGTTATGAAAGAATTCGAGGAAATGACGTTTCAGGAGATATCCGAGACCCTCGACATTCCGCTGAGCACGGTCAAAAGCCGGCTTTATACCGCATTGAAACAGTTGCGGATGAGATTGGAGAGGACGCCGGTCGAGGTGAATTGACCGGTGGTTCGGTGAGTGTATGTTAAAGAACGATAAGAATTTGTGTCCGCGTACCGACGAGATCGTTTCCTATATCTACGGCGAGAGCGGCGACGAGGCTGGGGCTTTTGAGGCGCACCTCGTGGACTGCGCGGCCTGCACCGACGAATTCGCGGCGGTCTCGAACGCGCGCTTCGCCGTGTATGAGTGGCACAAAGAGGATTTTGTCCACCTGCCAACACCGGCGTTCAGTT
>CAZSOE010000306.1:0-2836 GCA_964608335.1 uncultured Chloracidobacterium sp. | reverse complement strand
CCCAGAGTGCTTTCAGTTTGCCCGCCGCGGCCGGTAATTGGGGTTTCCTGGCCGGTTTGCGTGCGTTCCTGGGGCCGGCAGGGCTCCCGGTCGCAGTGGCAGCCCTTGTCTTGCTCACGGTCGGCGTCGGCTTCCTAACGCTAAGCTTCGAGCGCGAACGGGTTCAGAGCATCGCGGCAAACTCGGCGGAACAGGTTGTTGCACCGAGTATCCCTAACCCGGCAGCTACTGACCGCGTTTCCATTGAGAACGAAAGCCTGCCGGAACCGAATTCGACCACACCGGCGGCGATCCGGGTGTCGCAGCCGGTTGCTGCATCGGCACGTAAGCCGTTGAGAAAGAAAGCTGAAAGCCGCTATGCGAACATGCCGTCCGAGCGACGTCGCCCCGTGCTGAGCCCGGTCGACGACGATGCCGACAGGACACTCAGACTTACGGATCTTTTTGACGGCGTTGGCGGTAATTGAGAGAGGGATTATGAGATACGTTTTTTTTACGGGGTTGTTAACGCTTGGACTGAGCTTCGCCGCTGCGGCTCAGCAGCCGAAACCGACCGACGTCACCGATGACGGCCGCCAGGCAAGTCTTCCTCAGGAAATGCGGGTGAATGTGCTCCGCCAGTTAGGACTCTCGCCCGAGCAAGTGCAGCGGATCGGCCGGCTCAACCGGGCCCGTAAGCCGATGGTCGACGAGGCGCAGCGACGCCTTCGCATTGCCACCCGAGCTCTCGACGAAGCGATATACGCCGACGAGGTCGTCGAGACGGATGTTCAGGCTCGCCTTAAGGACTTTCAGCTGGCGCAGGCGGACGTCGCCCGGCTTCGTTTCATGAACGAGCTTGCCGTGCGCCGTATCCTCACCAAGGACCAGTTGACGAGATTCCGTGAACTTCGGCGCCGGTTCGAGGCCCGTGGTGCTACCGTGCGCGACGACCGCCCCGTCGTTGACGCGCGTCGGGCATTTCAGAACGCCAGGCAGGCCAATGCGCTCCCAAAGCGTCCCGATCGCTAGGTTAGTTCACAATAATTTCTTCTTATCGGGCCGGCTAACCACATTGGCCGGCCTCTTCGTTTGATGTTGCGAACCTTACGGTATATCCTTGACCAAAAAAGGCTTACCGCCGCGTGTGTGCGGCCAAGGTTGCGTGAAACAATTTCTCTTCGAGCTTCAGGCTATTACCGACCTTCTGTGGCGCTCGATCAAGGGCCTGCGGAAAAAGCCGCGCTATTTCGGTGAGATCGTAATGCAGATGGACCAGGTCGGCGTAGGATCGCTTGGCATCGTGGTATTGACCGGGTTCTTTACAGGTGGCGTGCTGGTCCTGCAGGCCTATCCAACGCTTGCGTACTACGGTGCCCAAAGCAATGCCGGCCAAAGCGTTGCTACGGCCCTTATTCGCGAACTGGGACCGGCATTCACCGCACTCATGGTCGCGGGCCGTGTCGGCTCGGCCATCTCGGCAGAATTGGGCTCGATGGTCGTTTCGCAGCAGATAGACGCAATGCGGGCACTCGGAACGTCGCCCGTCCGCAAGCTCGTCACACCGCGAATAATCGCGCTTCTGCTGTGCCTGCCCCTGCTTACGATCGCGGCGGATATGTTCGGCCTGATCGGCGGCGGGCTGGTCGCTCGACACCTCTACAGCCTCGATATCAATACCTATATCTCGTCGGTTCGGGCCGGGACGAACATCGACGATGTGATCGCCGGAATTCTGAAACCCATTGTTTTTGGGCTGCTTATCGGGCTTATCTCTTGCTATAAGGGCCTTACGACGACGGGCGGTACCGTTGGCGTAGGTCAGTCCACAACGAAGGCAGTCGTGCTCTCGTCGATCAGCGTGATCGTGGCGGATTTCTTCCTTTCAAAAGCGCTGCAGTCAGCGCTTGATACGACCCTCTTTTAGCAAGCGATGTCTATCTTGCCGCTTGAAACAGGCGATCTCGACCCGCAAGCGATCTCCGGATCCGAAACCGAGGAACCGGAATTTCTCCCCGCGATAGAGTTCGTCGACGTCGACCTCGCGTTTGACGACCAGGTGGTCTTGGACAAGATCAGCTTTGTCGTCCGCGCGGGCGAAATAAAGGTCGTTCTCGGCGGGTCCGGCACCGGAAAGTCAACCATCATCAACCTCATCCTTGGTCTGATCAAGCCTGACAGCGGCGAGATCTACATCGACGGAGAAGAAATAACCGGTCTCGACGACATGGAACTCATGCACCTTCGTAAAAAGATCGGGATGGTCTTTCAGGAGGGCGCTTTGTTCGATTCCCTTTCGGTTTACGAGAATGTCGCGTATCGGCTGCACGAGCAGAACGTCCCCGAGGATGAGGTAGAACATGAGGTCGTCCGAATGCTCCGCTTCGTCGGCCTCGAAGAGGCGATTGACAAGATGCCGATCGAACTCTCGGGCGGTATGCGCAGACGCGTCGGGATCGCCCGGGCCCTCGTAGGTAACCCGCGAATCGTGCTCTTCGACGAGCCGACAGCGGGTCTTGACCCTCCGACCGCACGTACCATCTGCGAACTCGCAATTAAACTTCGCGACCTCGAAGATGTATCATCTATCTTTGTCACGCACGAGATGAACAATCTGGAGTATCTGGCCTCGGAATACGCCGTGCTCGACCATGAGGGGCAGGTACATTTCGAGCTTGAAGGCGAGCGGTTATGCCTTATTAATACGGAAGTAATGATGCTCCGCGAGGGAAAGATCGTCTTCAGCGGACGCGAGGACGATATCAGGAGGTCGACGGATCCCTATATTCGACGGTTCATTCGCGGTAAATAGACCGAGCTATGCCGAGACGTCAGCCTAAACTCTTACTGAGCGAGC
>CAZSOE010000305.1:0-3407 GCA_964608335.1 uncultured Chloracidobacterium sp. | reverse complement strand
TCCCATTCGCTGGCAGGCGTTTTCTGTTTCGGCTGCCATTGATGCGTGGGAGCACTGCTGACGAGAAAGTTCGCGTACGACGAAGGTTCGAGATCGGTAGGCGAGAGCCCGAAAAGGACCGCGTCGTAATCGTAGGTCGTCTGCCAGCGTTCGGTGAGCTTTGCGGTTTCCAGCGGGACGATCTGCATTTTGATACCGAGCTTGGCGAGGTCTTCCTGAACGACCGCGGCGGTCAGTTTGCGGGGTTCGTTCTCGGCCGGGACGATCATTGTGAACTCGACCGGGTTGCCCGCGGCATCCGTCAGAACCGGTGCATCGGCCGTCCCGCCCTTTTTGAAGCCCGCGTCGGCCAGCAGTTGTTCGGCCCGCTTCAGGTCGTAGTCGATCTTCGGAAGGTTGGGGTCAAGCCAAACGCGATTGGCCGGAGAAATGAAACCGTAGAGCGGCGAGGCCAGGCCCTGAAGCGTGATCGACGCGATCGTCTGCCGGTCGATCGCCGCGGCGACCGCCTGGCGAAAACGCTTGTCCGCAAACCAAGTGCGTTTCGCATCATTACTCAGCGGCTTGCCCTGCGGATCGGCGGTATTGAGATTGAACCACATATGGTCGACGCCGAGTGCGGGCCCAACGTCGACAGCCCTCATCGTGCCCCCGGTCTTCGTGAGCTCGGCAAAGTCATTCGGCCGGATCCGGTCGGCAACATCGAGCGTGCCCTGGCTGAGACGGACGAACGTGTTGTTCGCGTCCGCGATCACCTCAACGGTCAGTTTGTCGAGGTATGGAAGCTGCGTTCCCGCCGAATCTTTCTTCCAGTAATGCGGGTTGCGTGCGAGCTCGACCCGCTCGCCGGGTGCGACGGACTCGACTATGAACGGCCCGCTCGTGACGATGCTTGCCGGCGGAGCGTCGGTCTTCCACGCGTCGGCCAGCTTGCCGGCCTCGAGCTTGTGCGATGGCAGCACACCGACGTTCGTCAGATAATTTTCCGCCGATGCTACCACCTTCGGGAAAGTGAATTGCAGCCGCCGGTCGTCGATCTTCTTTACCGCGATCGGCTTGCCGTCGATGGTCATAGCATCGCGAAACGCGGGCGATTTTGTGCGGTCGTCGTAGAGCCCTTCGAGCGTGAAAACGACATCGTCGGCCGTTAGCGGATCGCCGTCGGAAAACTTCAAGCCGTCACGCAGCGTCAGGTCGTATGTAATGCCGTCGGTCGAGGTCCACGATTCTGCGAGGCCCGGAACGAACTTCTGCGTCGTGTGGTCGAACTCGACAAGTCGCCCAGTAAGCAGGAAGAACGCGGTGATCAGCGACGGCTCGTCGGCGACGAGAAGGTAATTAAAGGTCTTCGGAGCCCCGACAAGGCGATAGCTGATGCTGCCGCCGCGCACACCTGTCATGCGCGGTTCGACACGATTCGATTGTTGACGGTTAGCCGAAGGCGGCGAGCCACACGAGAGAAGCAACACGGAGCAAAGCAAAACTATGACGGTGCGACGCGATCTCATTCCGAGTTTGATCATCGGTTTCCTCTTTTTTTGAACTGCGACAGGCGGCCGGAAACAGCCAGGTTGAAGTGCTTTGAGTTTAAGGCGTTTCTCGTTGCAAATCAATCTTTTATATTCAAGAATGACTGGTAACCGCCCCGGGAAATGCTGCGACTGACAGTACGAAAACTTGTGCAAGGGTTGGTGATGCTCGTTGCCGTCTCGCTCATCACCTTTGCGTTGCTGTCGTCTGCCGGCGGCGACGCGTTGTCGGCCCTGAGAGAGAACCCACAGGTTTCTGAAACCACGATCGAAGAGCTCAGACAGGTTTACGGCCTGGATCGGCCGTTTGTTGAGCGTTATGGCGCATGGCTGGCGGGCGCGGTAAGAGGCGACCTGGGCGAATCGCTTTCGTTTCGCGTTGATGTAGGATCGCTCGTCTGGACGCGGTTCAAGAACACGTTATTTATGGGCCTAGTCGCCATCGTGATCGCGGTTGCCCTATCGTTCCTCCTCGCCATTCTGGTCACGCGGTACCCCAACCGGATGCTTGACCGCCTTGTCGAAACGCTGATCATCCTGACAGCATCGACGCCGCGAATGGTCCTCGCGTTGATCGCGCTGGTCGTCTCGCTGCGGTTCTCGCTGCCGACCGGCGGAAGCGGCGGAACCACAACCTTCTCGCTGATCGCAGGTTCGGTCGTCCTGAGTGTTCCCCTCATTTCGCTGCTGCTGGCGCAATTGAACGGCGCGCTGAAGGAAGTCATGGCCGAAGATTACGTCAGGCTCGCACGTGCAAAAGGGTTGAGCGAATGGGCCGTCGTCACGCGCCACGCCCTGCGGCCCGCGCTCGACCCATTCCTGGCGATCGCGGGCCTGAGTTTGGGCGCGTTACTTGGCGGTTCGGTCATCGTCGAGACCGTCCTCGGTTGGCCCGGCATCGGAGCCTTGATGGTAACCGCTGTCCGCGCACGCGACGTGCCACTGGTGATGGGCGTGGTATTGGCGGCGAGCGCGGCCGTATGGTTTGGGAACGCCGTGGCCGAAATGCTGCAGGCCGCAAACGACCCGCGGATCGGAACGAGCGACCACTACAGATGAGGGCATTCGGCGAAACAAAACGCCGCGACACAGCCTTGCGTAGCGGCATAGCGATCCTGGCAGCGCTGTACCTGGTCGCATTGTTGGCCGAGTTCATAGCACCCTACAACTATCGCGAACAGGTACGGCAGATGCCGTCGGCGCCACCTTCGTCGATCCGGTTCCGGTATGCGGACGGAAACGTCCGTATTCGCCCGTTCACCTACCCGCAGAAACTCGTCAACGCGCGCGACCTCGTCTACGAGGAGGACTCAACGCGTCCGCAGCCGATCGAGTTTTTTGTCGCCGGCGAAGCATACAGACTTTTTGGGTTGATCCCGTCGCACACGCACCTGTTTGGCGTGGCGGACGAGGGCGAGAATACGCCGCGTTTCAACCTGCTCGGCACAGATCAGCTCGGGCGCGACCGGTTTTCGCGGCTTGCCTATGCCACCCGCTTTTCGCTCCTGGTAAGTCCCATCGGCACCTTGCTGGCGTGCTTGATCGGCGTCGCCTTTGGGGCCGTAAGCGGTTATATCGGAAGAACTTACGATTACGTGATGATGGGTGTGGCGGACACCGTTATTGCGCTGCCGACGCTGATATTGATACTGGCGGCAAGGGCCGCATTCCCGCTCGAACTGCCGCCCTTTACCGCGGCGACCCTGCTGATAGCGATCTTCGCGCTGACCGGTTGGGCCGAGATGGCGAGGCTGACGCGCGGTCAGGTCGTAGCCGTGAAGGAACGCGAGTTTGTACTCGCCGCCCGCTCGCTTGGGGCCGGTGAAGCGCGAGTTCTCGGGCGTCATATCCTGCCGAATATCGCCGGCCCGATACTCA
>CAZSOE010000304.1:0-3411 GCA_964608335.1 uncultured Chloracidobacterium sp. | reverse complement strand
TGCGTGGTGATGTCGGTTAGCTGGAAGTATTCTTCGTAGAGCTTTTCGTTGCATTTCTCGCAGAACCAGAGCAGGCCGTCGAGCTCGCCCGAACGGCGTTTGCGTTCGATGACGAGGCCGATAGTGTTGGCACCGCGGATCGGGTTGTGGGGAATGCGCGGCGGCAAGAGGAACATCTCGCCCTCGCGGATCGGGACCTCGACCGGTCGACCGTCCTCCTGCACGAGCACGTTGATATCGCCCTCGAGCTGGTAAAAGAGTTCCTCGCCCTCGTCCCAATGATAGTCTTTGCGCGAATTCGGCCCGCCGACGACCATAACGATAAAATCGTCGTCATCATAAACGCACTGATTGCCGACGGGCGGTTTGAGCAAGTGCCGGTGCTCGTCTATCCACTGGCGAAAGTTGAAGGGACGGCGGATCGTCATCAGTTTCGGGCCGGCGTTGTCAGCAGCCGGTCGATCTCTTTCTGCAAGGCATCCGCCTTTGCGTTATCGAGCGTGCGAAGCGTCGCGACCTCAAGCTGGGCCATCGGTTTGTTCTTAAGATTCACATACGTCAGGCCGATCCCGTAATGGGCGTCGACGCGCTTCGCGTCGAGCTTGAGCGCCGTTTGATAAACGGGAATCGCGAGCGAGTACTGCTTCGAATTGAGATACGCGTCGGCGAGATAGACATGGGCGGTCACCCAGGTCGGCGAGAGCTCGGCCGCCTTCTTGTAGTGCGGTATCGATTCGACGTACTTGTTGTCGTTGTAATAGGCGTTTCCGAGACCGAGAGAAGCCGATTCTGACGAAGCATTTGCCTTCAGCACGTCCTCGAACTGCCGGATCGCCTCCGGAAAGCGTTTCAGGTTGACGTAAACATTGCCGAGCTCGACCTTGTAGTCGGCGTTCGCCGGCTGAAGTTCGATGGCCTTCTTAAAGTTCGTCTCGGCGTCGGCGTATTTTTGCTGGTCCTGATAGACACGCCCGAGACGGTAATAGGCGGGAGCATAGGCGGCATCGAACTGGATCGCCTTCTGCAGCCATGGCACGGCGTCCGCCGCACGTTTCTGCGTCACCAGCGTATTGCCGATCCAGTAATTTGCCCGCGCGTAGTCGGGCTTGATCCGCACTGCCTCCTGGAACGAGCCCAGCGCCTGGTCGTACCGGCTTAGATTGAATTGACACAGGCCGAGATTGAAATGAGCCTGATAAAAGTTTGGCGACAGGGCGATAACCTGGACGAAGGTTTGCGCCGCGGCGTCGTACTGCTTGGCGTCAAACTGCTGTAGAGCCTTATTGAAAAGCTCGTTCTGAGCGACGACCGGAGTTGCAAGCGTCAAAACGAGAAGCACAAGGGTGAGGGTGGTTTTTTTCATACTCTACTAGTATCCATTCAGATGGAACCTGCTGGCAAGCGGATTCTTTGGTCGGAAACGCGCTATCATAGACGGGAAGCACCAGCCTTGAGTATGCGCGTCGCGCGTCGTATCCCGATCGACAGGCGGATGTGGCGATCTATCAACAAAGCAAGGAGCCGTAAGAATGAGCGAGATCAATGAAGACAAATTGAACGAACTGTTGGGGAAATTCGTGGGCGATCTTGGCGCGACGATGAGCGCCGGTTCGATCACGATCGGCGAAAAACTGGGCCTCTATAAGGCAATGGGCTCGGCCGACGAACGGATCACCGCCGACGAACTGGCGAAGCGGACAGGCACCAACGAACGCTATGTGCGCGAATGGCTCAACGCCAACGCCGCAAGCGGATACGTCGAATACGATGCCGAAAAAGACAGCTATTACCTGACGCCCGAGCAGGCGTTCATCATGACGAGCGATGACAGCCCGGTTTATGCGCCCGGGGCTTTCCTGCTGGCAACGGCCGCGCTAAAGGCCGTGCCGAAAATGGTCGAGCGGTTCAAAACGGGCGACGGTCTCGGCTGGCACGAGCACGACGCGGACCTCTTCTGCGGCACTGAGCTCTTCTTTCGCCCGGGCTACAACGCTAATCTGCTAAGCTCGTGGCTCCCCGCGCTCGATGGCGTCGAGGACAAGCTTAAGGCCGGCGCAAAGGTCGCGGATGTAGGCTGTGGCCTCGGTGCTTCGACCATCCTCATGGCGAAGGCGTATCCGAATTCACAATTCGTCGGTTTTGATTATCATGACAAGTCGATCGAACAGGCGCGAGCGCGGGCGGTTGCGGCCGAGGCCGGCGACAATGTGAGCTTCGAGGTCGCTGCGTCCAAAGACTATCCCGGCTCGGCTTACGATCTGGTCACGTTCTTCGATTGCCTGCATGACATGGGCGACCCAGTGGGTGCGGCACAGCACGTGCGGAAGACATTGACCGAGGACGGCACGTGGATGATCGTCGAACCCTTTGCGAACGACCGTCACGAGGACAACCACAATCCGGTCGGCCGCGTTTACTATTCGGCATCGACCATAATCTGCACGCCGGCATCGCGTTCGCAAGAGGTCGGCCTTGGACTGGGTGCTCAGGCAGGCGAGGGCCGCATTCGCGACGTCGCGACCGAGGCCGGTTTTTCGCGGTTTCGGCGCGCGACCGAAACGCCGTTCAACCTGATCCTCGAGGCTCGGCCTTAAGTTGCTAAAGCTCGGCGAGTTTCTCGACGGTCCGCCAATTTCGTGCGGTCACCGGGATCTTTAATTTTCTTTCGACAAGCCCGCGGCCAAGCAGGCTCTCGCCCATGCCCATCGGAAGGTGAAGATAGATCTCGCGGCCGCGGATGTTAAATTTTTCTCGCTCGGGCGTCGCCGCAACGAGGTCGACGACCCTTTCCTGCGGGACATCTGCGTCCTTTAGAAAGAGAACGTGCATCTCTTTGTGACTTTCAAATTCGCCCGCGAACGGGTTGTTCGCGAGCACGTCGTGGATCTCGGTCTGCGGGCGGACCATCACCGAAACCTGCATCCCGAACCGTTCGTCGATGCCCCGCTCGATCTTCGCAATCAGGCTCGGCTCGGACGACGATCGCGTGTCAAATGCCAGATTGCCGCTGTTGATGTAGCTTGTTACGCGCTTGAGACCAAGAGCTTCGAACATCGCTCGAAGCTCTTCCATCCTGATGATCTTGTTCCCCGTGATGTTGATCCCGCGGAGAAGCGCAATGTACCGCATAAGGTCAGAACCGCCTGCGTAAGCGGGCGTTCAGTTTCTAACGCTGAATCCAAGATAACCGAACTGGCCCACCGCTTACACAGCGGGTTCTGACCCGGCCATATCGATCACAAAGCGATACTTCACGTCCGACCGGATCGTGCGGTCGTACGCCTCTTCGATGCGGTCGGGCGTGATGACCTCGACGTCCGAAGTGACGTTGTTCGCCGTACAGAAGTCGAGCATCTCCTGCGTTTCGGGAATGCCGCCGATCAACGAACCCGCGAGGATGCGGTTACCCAT
>CAZSOE010000303.1:0-3415 GCA_964608335.1 uncultured Chloracidobacterium sp. | reverse complement strand
CGGCCTCGCGGCCCGAGAGGCTTGCGATAAGGCCGAGTCGGTCGCGGAGTTTTTGACGGGCCACAGACAGGGCGATCCAGCTTGTCTCGGGCATCGAGACCGTTGCTTTCAGGTTCGGCCGCGAACGGTCGAACACGACCACCTCATTCTGGAAAAACTGTCGTTCGGCGTCGTCATAAATATAGCCGCTTGCGCTGTCGCGCAGAGCGCTTTGGACCGCCTCCATCTCGTTCCTGCTGAATGTTCGGGCTGCGAAGGTCTTGCCCGCCTCCGCTCCGCCGGCGCCGCCCCACGACGTATCCGGCCTGGCTTCCACATTTCCGGGTTTTTGCCGGTTCGCTCCCAGACGACGTTGAAGGTCCTCCCAGGCGGACAGGAAACCTCGCACGGCCTGATCGGCCCGATTCGCCTCATATCTGAATACAGGCCGGATCGAGTTTGCGGCAGCCTCCTTTATCCGTTCCGCCTCGGCGGCATCCGTCACGCTGATGTCGGCGGGCGACACTATCGCCGCGTGGGCAACTTCGCCGACGTCGTAAACTTCCTCGCGCCCGGACTGCCAGAACGGGTTTTGAATAAGGAGCGCGGTCACCAAACACAGCACGGCGAAAAGCAGCCAAAAACGTTGCGCGTCCCCCAATGCGCGAAAAGGCCGCGCCGCTGTCGCGAACAGGCGCTTTCGAACGTCGGTCAGCGGTGACCTAAGGTCTTTGATCCGCTTACTCATCGGTTGACTTTAGCTGTAAAGATCTGGTGACGCCCATTCGCCTCACCGAGGTACGGTCCGTTTCGGGCGCCGCCGAGCCTTGCCGCTATCGCCTCTGCCAGCGGCCGCAGAGAGGATCGTTCCATCGCCGAAATGGCAACGCTCTCGCCAGCGTCCGCAGCGACGAGCCGCGAGAGTTTGTCGATAGCGGCGCCGGAGACAAGGTCTAATTTATTGAGGGCAGTGATCCGCGGGATGCGGTCGTAGCCAAGCTCCCGAAGGATCGCGTCGACCGACTCGATCTGCTGAACGGCGCGGGGGTTCGAGGCATCGACAACGTGGACCAACAGATCGCTGTCCGCGACCTCCTCGAGGGTCGCGCGAAACGCGGAAACGAGCGTTTCGGGAAGATCGCGGATAAAACCCACAGTGTCGTTGATGATCACATCCTGATCATACGGCAACCGCAGCCGTCGGGATGTCGGGTCGAGCGTTGCGAACATTCTCGATTCCGCGTGAACCTCCGACTGCGTCAGTGCGTTGAGCAAAGTTGACTTCCCCGCGTTGGTATAGCCGACGAGCGAGATGATCGGGAGATGCTTTTGCACGCGCGTCTTCCGGCGTTCCTGCCGCTGATGCCGGAGAGCATCGACCTGTTTCTCGAGCTGCGAGATCCGATCGCGAACGCGCCGACGGTCGGTCTCGAGCTTCGTTTCGCCGGGTCCGCGTCCGCCAATGCCGCCCGCAAGCCTTGAGAAGGCGGAGTTTTGCCCGATCACCAGCCGTGGCAAGAGATACTTTAGCTGCGCCAGCTCGACCTGGAGTTTACCCTCGCGGCTTTGGGCCCGCTGCGCAAAGATATCGAGGATCAACTGTGCGCGGTCGATAACCTTGAGCTCGGTCGCATCGCTTAGAACCCGCACCTGTGCAGGCGTGAGCTCGGTATCGAAAACAATTATATCTGCGCCCAGCCGCATCGACCGGATCAGCAGGTCGTCGAGCTTGCCCTTGCCCAGGACGGTCTTCGGATCGATCTGTGGCCGGCGCTGAACGATCGTGTCGAGCACGACGACGTCCGCCGACTGGGCGAGTTCCTGCAATTCGGCGATCGATTCAGCAGCGTTCTCGGCATCACCCGTCGTAACGCCAACGAGGATCGCCCGGTCACGGCCGGTAGCGCGTGCCCGCGCCGTCATCCGCACGCGCGCCATCTCTTCTTCGAGAGATTCGATCAACTCGGAAAAGTCGGTATCGAGATGTGCGGGGATCGCGGGTGCAAGGAATCCAAACGAGGCAGCACCACCGGCGTCATCGGGCGCCCAGTTCGTGCTGCCCAGCCCGTCGTCCGCCCGTCGTTCCCCCTCGTCAAACTCGCCGGCCGCTGACGCGGGCGGTTCCGCCCCCGGCAGAAGGTGCGCGGAATAAACCATTCCCGGCAACCCGTCCTTTCGATCGACCTGTATTATCGACATCAAGTCCAGGCGAAGTAATGCGAGGTCGGTCAGATCGTCCTGTGTCAGGCTCTCGCCCAGGAGATGCGTGTGAACGCAACGCAGCCCTCGAAAGCGGTCCTGCGACACGCGGGCACGCCCAAAGTCAGGCATCTCGATCTGCTTCGCCGTTCCGACCATCACATACTGAACTCTGCCCTTACGATCGATGAGAACGCCGATCTGCCGGCCTGTCTCGTGCGAGAGTTCACTCATCTGCCGGGCGAGCTCAGGAGATACGATCTCACCCGCGGCGATGCGGCGGGTTCCGAGGCGCTCGATCCGCCGAAGCTGATTGTGTTTCAGACCGCGAGTGAAGCCTTGAACGCTGCTGATAAGTCCGATCTCCTCCCTTTGTTTACATGTCAATTATAGCAGAGTGCCGCAAACCCTTTAGATATGACTGCTTAGTCGCTTGCAAGACGAACGGCGGAGAATCGTTCTCGATATGTCGGCGCGGTTACGGACCCATTCCGCGCGCCGCGATATTTTTGAGTCATGAGAAAAATATTCATATCGATAGTATTCACTGGCCTCTTTGGTCTGGCGCCCACCTTCGGGGCGGCCGCTCCGTTGACCGATGGCCGGTGGCAGTTGGTCGAAGCATACGGAAAGCCATTTAGGAACTCCGCTGCATACATCGAGATCTCCCGCGGGGAAAACCGTTTTAGCGGTTACTCGACGTGCAACCGGATCTTCGGGCGGCTTTCGGTAACCGGTAACCGGCTCGATCTCTCGCAGATCGGTATGACCAAGATGGCGTGAGCTTCGCGCACCGGAGAAGTGTCTGAGCAGCGTTTCATTGCGGCGCTCGATGCTGCAGTTCGATATCGCCTGGACCGAGAAACCCTTACGTTGTTCGACCGTCGCGGCAAGAAACTTCTTAAGTTTCGCGGCGGAACGGCCAATAGCCCAACGGACATGGGGCTGACGGACAAGAAATGGCTGCTGGAAGCCTTCGGCGCGGAACGCGCTCGGACGTACCCCGACGTATTCGTCAATTTTGACGAGCGCCGTGCTTCGGCCGGCGGAAATACCGGCTGTAACGTTTTCGGCGGAAGCTACGTCAGTAACGGAAACCGCATCGCGATCACGGACGTGATCTCGACCATGCGCGCCTGTGAGGAAGGCGACAAAATGGCCGTCGTACGTCGCTTCGTCGAGGGTCTTCGCGAGGACGAGGAAGCGGCGGTGGCGCTGGGCAAGCACATTACGTGGA
>CAZSOE010000302.1:2897-3426 GCA_964608335.1 uncultured Chloracidobacterium sp. | reverse complement strand
TCGTACGCCGGGCGAATGTGCACCGGCTCCTTGAACGGCACGGTGACCAGCTCCTTGCCGTTCTCGTCCATCCCGATTGCCTTGTCGCCGACGCGCTTCCATTTGCGCATTATGTGTGCGGTCGAGCCGAACAGACCGAGCAGGCTCGTGAGGTCCTGATCGTTCGGGGCGTTGCGATAGACCTCGACCGCCTTGTCGACGCCGGGGCCGAACATCTGACGCGTGAAGGTCGTCGGCACGTGGATCGGCGGAATGTAATAGACGTTCGGCTCGAGCCCGAATTGCGGAAATAGCGGCAGCGCGACCTTCTTGATGTGGACCAGGTAATCGAGCGGATTATCAGCCTGTGCCTTATCGGGCGTGTTCAGAAATCCTGCCATCCTGATCTTGCCGATGCAGTTCTCAAAGCATTGCGGCGACAGACCCTGCTCGACCTTCGGGTAGCACGCGATGCACTTCTCTGAAGTCGAGGTCATCGGATTGTAAAAGACCTTTTTATAAGGACAGCCGCGGATGCATTCCTGATAAC
>CAZSOE010000302.1:0-2887 GCA_964608335.1 uncultured Chloracidobacterium sp. | reverse complement strand
CCGCGGCAGCGTCCCTGATCGACAAGCACAATGCCGTCCTCGGGGCGTTTGTAGATCGAGCCGCGCGGGCACGACGCCAGACAGGCGGGATAGGTGCAGTGATTGCAAATGCGCGCCAGGTAATAGAACCACGCCATGTTATGCGTGCCTTCGAGGCTTGCACCGCCATCGACGCCGCCCGCACAGTCGTCCTCGCCGACGTTCGGATAAGCGTAGTCCTCATCGCTCGGCCGCCAGCCGAGTACGCGTTCGCCGGCCGGCGCGTTCTCAAAGATGGTGCTGCCGTCGTATCTCGAGCAGGTTGAGGTCCCATGCCAATGGATAAAACCCGTAGGGCTTTGTCTCGACGTTGTTCCAGAGCATGTACTCCTGCCCCTTGCCGCTGGTCCACGTCGTCTTGCACGCAAGCGTGCACGTCTGGCACGCGATGCATTTGTTCGTATCAAAGACGGCGGCGAACTGCTTTTCGGGACGGCTCTCGGGATACCAATAGGACATCTCGCGGCCGAGCTGCCAATTATTTACGCGTGCCATAACCTATCTCCTCTTGCGTGATCCTAATCGTGATCTTCATCCTTCTCGCGGGTCTTCTGCTTCGACTCCGTTTCACCGGTCGTCTGAGCCGACCCGGCCCGGATCTCGGCGTGGCGAATCTGCCCGCCGACGCCTGCCGTGCGAGCCACGAGACCGAAAGCGGCGAGCGAGACGACGAGTGCCGCGCCGAAGCCAAAGTTTGCGAATCTAGCTAAGCGAAACGAGATCAACAACGCTCCAAGCGCGACGAACCCGGCGACGCCCATTGCGGCAAATGCCAATTTCGCTGCATCCTCGTGCTCCTCGATCAACGGTTTTGACACTCCGGCCGCATTCTCGACCCTTTCCTCGGCGGGCTCGCCGGTGAGATAGACGGGCACGGTCATGATCGCCATCGCAGCGACGATCACCAGACTCGTCCGCTTCACCGCGTCACTTCCGGTCAGAAAGCCAAGCACCAGGACAGCAATACCGACAACGGTCCCGATGACCGGAAAATGATTTAGTACAAGATGTATATATAAGGAGTCCATCTCAACCTCGCATTTCAACAGGCGGCCGCAAGTCGTGCGGCAAGACGGCCCATTTGATCTGTCTACCCTTGAAGATCGTGGTCACGAGCAGGACGGATGCGATGATCGCGACGGCGAATGCTACCATCGTCGCGACCTTGCCTTTGTCGCCGCCATTGCCAAAACGCAATAACGCGACGAGGGCCGCGACACCCGCGATCTCAGTGGCTGCGAATGCCGTCGTAGCCATGTGCTTGTGCCGAAGCAAGGCGTCGGCTCGAGCGCCGCTGTAAAGGCTCGCGTCCCAGCTTGCAAATTCACCAGTAAAGGCGACGACGAGCGTCAGCAACGCAGCGATGAAGATCAGCCTCAACCCGAACCGCTTTGCGCCGATGCCGCCGCGTACCATTCCGATGGCGAGTAGCAGCGTGCTCGCGACGAGCAAGATCGCCGGATAGTAGTTGAGCAGTTGATGAAGCTTGAGGCTGTCCATCGTTACTTCTTCGTCGTGAATCCGCCTTCCAGGTACTTCTTCATCGCGTCGCTTTCGGTCCGCGGACGAATGCCGAGCTTGACCGGACGCCACAACGGTTCGTCGCCAATGCCGCCCGGCTCGGCCTTTGAGATCTTGACGAACGCCTCGCGCGGAGCACCGGTCGGGCAATGAATGTCGGCGGCGAAGCCTTTGCCGATCGCCTGGCCGAACATTCCCTTTCGCACGAGCGAATCGGTCATCCACGTCGGCTTGAGCCAGCCGCGTGTGGCCGACTGATGCGAGCCGGAGCGGAACATCGCCTGGTAGTTCGTCTTATCGTTCTTCGCAAGGCCGTCCTTGCGCTTCTTTTGCCCTTCGACCGAGCCGGGCGTTGCGGCGTACATGTTGAACCACATTCGCGTGACGCCCCGCGGCGTGCCCGGATAGTAGCGTGCACGGCACATCAGCCGCGCGAACTCCATATTTTTCTTGTCCTTTTCCCAGCCGCGGAACGGCCTGTCCTCAGGGTCACCATCGATCCAGACATAATCGCCGTCGGCGATGCCGAGTTCCTGCGCGTCGGTCGGGTTGATATCGACGTAACCCTCGGTCACGAACGGCGAGCGTTTGTCGTGGCGATAGACGTCGCCGAACGGCCCGAAGAGCATAGCGTTCATATCGGTGTCGATCGGGGTCGTATGCGCGCCGTGGCGGTACTTCGGCGTGTGAAAGATGAATTTGTAAGCGTTCTTCATCAGCGGATGCGCCGTTTTCTTTGCCTCGGCCCAGGTGTAAACGACATTGCGGCCGCAGCGGGTCTCGCACGAAAGGTCGTCGCGTTTTACGCCGTAATCTTCGGGCTGTGCAGGACGCAGCGCTTCGTGCGGCGGCGCGATGATGATGTTCGGTTCGTAAAATGTCGAATCGACCGGCTCACGATGCACGGGCAGGTTCTCGCCCGCCTCGATAAACTCGTCTTCCTCGCGATACAACTCGAGCCGGCCGCTCTTTGTGTACCACGGCGTCGCGTCCTCGAGCTGATCGTAGCCGACGTTCTTCGGCGTCGTGCGGCTCATCATTATCGCCGGGACGCCGTCGAGAGCTTTGTCGTGGAGCTCTTTGAAGTTGTAGCCCTTTGTGTTGGTCGAATTGTCGAGAATTCTCTGGAGGTAAATATCGGTCTGTCCCTCGCGAACGTATTTCCAGTAGTCGTTGAACCGCTGATCGCCCGTCAGGTCGGCGAGCTTCGACGCGACGGTCGCGAACACTTCTATATCGCCCATCGTGTTGAAGATGCGTTCGATCGGTGTCTTGGGGAAAACGAGCAGGAAGGGGTTTGTCACCGACGCGGTCATGTCGGGATGCT
>CAZSOE010000301.1:0-3452 GCA_964608335.1 uncultured Chloracidobacterium sp. | reverse complement strand
CAGATCGAAGAAGATCTGTTCCGCCGCTCGGACCTTGTGATAGTTTCCGCGCAGAAACTTTACGACGAGAAGAAGCAGTTCAACGCGAACACGCACTTGATCCGGCACGGCACCGACGTGGAACATTTTCGCCGCGCGCTCGATCCGAATTTGGCGGTGCCCGCGGACATCAAGGACCTCCCGCATCCGATCGTCGGTTTTCATGGCTTGCTTGCCGACTGGATAGATTACGAATTGATAAGGAAGATCGCGGAGCATTTCGCCGCCGGCTCGGTCGTTCTCATCGGAAAGACGACCGTCGATGCCGGGCAAAAGATCAAAGTGCTTGACGATCTCACGAATGTTCATCGCCTCGGCCGCAAGCCATACGCCGATCTCCCGGCGTACTGCAAGGCGTTCGACGTCGCGATAAATCCGTTTGCGATCAATGAGTTAACACTGGCGGCCAACCCGCTCAAGGTCCGCGAATACCTCGCGGCCGGCCTGCCCGTCGTCTCGACCGACATACCCGAGGTACGCGTTCTGGCCAACTGCCACGCGGCGAAAGACCATGCCGATTTTATCTCCGGTATCGAACGCGCGCTCGGCGAAGGACGCGACCGCCGCGAGATCAGCGAGTCCGTTCGCGGCGAGAGCTGGGAAGCCCGGGTTGACGAGCTTCGCACGATCATCGCGGCTACGCTCGCGCGCAAATGAAGCGAAGCATCAAAGTCGGCGCCGTGGTCCTAGTCGCACTCGGCATTTGGGCGCTCGTGGCGCCTACGCTCGCGAGATATCTCATCGTCGAAAAACCGCTCGCCCAAGCGGATGCGATAATCGTTCTCAGCGGCTCGGCCGTTTACAAGGAACGCACACGGAAGGGAGCCGAGCTCTATCGGCAAGGCATTGCCCCGATCGTAATGATAACCAACGACGGCGGACATGCCGGCTGGTCGAGCGACGAGCGGACCAACCTTCCGTTCGTCGAGCTCGAACGGCGAGAGCTGGCGGCAAATGGCGTCCCAACGGAAGCGATCGTCATCCTGCCGGGCACGGTGGGCGGCACGGATGACGAAGCACGTTCCGTGGCGGTCGAGGTCGATGCGCGGCCGATCAGGTCGCTCCTTATCGTAACGTCCGCTTATCACACGCGGCGTGCTTTAAGGACCTTTGAGAAACTCCTCGCCGGCCGAAACGTCGAGCTCGGCATCGTTGCCGCCCCGCTCGGCGAACAGTCGCCCGACGCGACCTGGTGGTGGCTGACGGCGCGCGGCTGGCCGATGGTCGCCGGCGAGTACGTGAAATCGGCCGTTTATTACGCTTATTATTAGAGACTCTCCCCGCAAAATGAACGACATTGCCCTACAACACGATGCCGAGGTGGCGAGCGGCGAACGGTTCGAATTCGGAAAGAACTGGGCCGCGTTCCTCGCCGTCCTCGACGACGAGCGCATCGCGACGGCCGAGAACTCGCTACGCACGATGCTCGAGTGCGACAACCTCGAGGGTAAGACGTTTCTCGATATCGGTTCCGGCAGCGGATTGTTCTCGCTGGCGGCGCGACGATTGGGCGCGAGGGTGCATTCGTTCGATTTTGACACCGATTCGGTCAACTGCACGCGCGAACTGCGACGGCGCTTTTTCGCGAACGATGCGGACTGGCACATCGAACAGGGCTCGGCGCTCGATGCTGCCTATTTGAAGAGCCTCGGCAAGTTTGACGTGGTCTATTCGTGGGGCGTTCTGCATCACACGGGCGCGATGTGGCGGGCGCTCGAGAACGCTGCTATCCCGACAAAGCGCGGAAGCAAACTCTTCATCGCGATCTACAACGATACGGGCAGCCAGTCGCGTCGCTGGCACTGGATCAAGAAGACCTATTGCCGGCTGCCGCGCATCCTTAAAACACCGTTTGCGATCGCCGCGATCGCACCGGACGAGTTCAAGTCGCTCGCGCGATCGGTTGTCACCCTGAGGCCAAACGATTACATCCATTCCTGGACGCGCTACAAGGGTGCTCGTGGCATGAACCGCTGGCGGGACATCGTCGATTGGGTCGGCGGTTATCCGTACGAGGTGGCGACCCCGGACGAGATCTTCGATTTTTACAAAGATCGCGGTTTTGCGCCGACGAAGCTCAAGACCGGCGGTGTCGGCTTAGGCTGTAACGAATTCGTCTTCACGAAGAAATAGCGGACCGGCTTCCCTACCACATCTCATTCAAACCTGCTCAACGCGAAGGGCGACACGTCGATCGTGCTCTTGCGGTCAAGCGCCATCTCCGCCAGCGATTCGCCGATCGCGGCCGAGTGTTTGAACCCATGCCCCGAGCATGGAGACGCGATGAGAATATTCTCGCCCAGGCGATCGATGACAAAGTTGCTGTTTGGCGTGACGGTATAGAGACAAACGGCCGACCGCACGCACGACTCGCCCACGCTGTCGAGATGGCCGCGTACATAATTCCGGAAGATCGCCGCGGATTCTTCTCCGGAAACATCACGATCGACCGCATCGGGCGAGGTCGTTGACGCAAATTCCTCGGTAGCTATCTTGAGCCCGCCCGTCCTGCCCCCGATCGCGGGGAAACCATAGAAATAATCGTCCTGCCAGCGGCCAAAGTGCCAGATGAAGATCGGGAATTTGCCGACAGCGTAGTTTTCGTACGCGTCCCGAACGTCGAACCAGTAAAGGACCTGGCGATAGATCCGGAAAAGTCCGGCAGGCAGGCCGCTCACCAGCTCGTTCACCCACGGGCCGGCGGACACGACCGCTTTGGCGGCAGAATAGGTTCCTTTATCCGTTACGACACTGACGCCCGCGCTCGTTTCGTCGATGCGCGTTACGTGTTCATCCAGCATCAAACGCGCGCCCTGTTTGCGGGCCAGCGCAAGCTGCGTTTCGACGCATGCTTCGGGCCGCAGAAAGCCCGCTTCCTTCTCGAAGTAACCGCGTTCGTCGCCGGCGAGAATGAACTGGGGAAACTCGTCGGCTATCTGCCGCGCGTTCAAAACGCGGTGCTCGATACCGAATTTGATCGCCGCGTTGATCGTGGTCTCGATAAAGTCGGCGTTGCCGTGCAGGGCATGCTCGCCCGACGCGCCGGACATTATCAAGCCGCCGGTGACGGTCAAGAGGTCGGCCCCGGTCTCGCTCTCAAGCTCGCGCCAGATCTCGTATGAGCGCAACGCAAACGGCACAAACTGTTCGCCTTCGCCGATCGCCTGCCGCGTGATGCGCGTCTCGCCATGCGTCGAACCAAGCCCGTGCGGCGGCGAATACCTGTCGATGCCGATGACGCTCGCCCCGCGCCGTGTGAGCTGGTACACGGCAGCGCTGCCCATCGCCCCGAGCCCGATCACTATCACGTCTGCGTTCATTCTCTCGAAAACAGTAAAGGCTTTTGAGAATTATCTCAAAAGCCTTTGTTCCCTAAATGGTCGGGGCGAGAGGATTTGAACCTCCGACCTCAC
>CAZSOE010000300.1:0-3476 GCA_964608335.1 uncultured Chloracidobacterium sp. | reverse complement strand
GCTGACGGCTTCAGAAATTATAAGAAGGGGCACCACAAGACGTCGGCCGAGGAGATGTTGGTAGACAAGGCCAACCTAATGACGCTGACCGCGCCGGAAATGACCGTTCTCGTCGGCGGCATGCGTGTACTTGGGGCGAATTGGGACGGTTCGAAGCACGGCGTCTTCACCGACCGGCCCGGAACGCTGACAAACGATTTCTTCCGCAACCTGCTTGACCTCTCAACTGTGTGGGATGCGACCGATGATTCGGAGCAGGTCTTCGAGGGCCGCGACCGAAAGACACGCGACGTCAAATGGACCGGCACCCGCGTCGACCTGATCTTTGGGTCAAACTCCGAGCTTCGCGCGTACGCAGAGGTTTACGGAAGCGCGGATTCGGAGGAAAAGTTCATTAAGGACTTCGTCGCCGCGTGGGACAAGGTAATGAACCTTGATCGCTTCGATCTGATCGTGTAGGTTTGAACGACGCGATCTATGGTGGAAGGCGGTTCGACTCGGGCCGCCTTTCCCATTCTCTACGACCGGCGACGGAGCGGAAGCCGTCGTTTGTAGGTCAGTTGGCGCCAGATCCATTCCATCGGGCCATACGCAAACACACTGAGCCACGCGGTGCTCAAGATTACCTGAAAAGCGAAGATCGCGATCGCAGTCAACGTCGCCTGAACCGCGGTAAAACTGCCGAACTTGCCAAAGCCATAACCGTAGAACAGGAATACGCAGATCACGCTCTGCATCAGGTAGTTTGTTAGCGCCATACGACCGACCGGAGCAAGAACGTCGAGGATGCGTTGCCAGGTCGAACGGTGCCACAGCCGCGCGACCAGGGCCGTAATGCCCAGAGCGAGAGCCGGAACACCGAACGCGTACGCGATAACGCCGCCGAGGCCGGCAACCGACGGCGGGAAAGGTGCTTCGTTACCCGCGAGCCACGCAAACAGAAGGTTGGCAGGTAGGCCAAAGCCGAGCCCGAAGATCGCAACCTTCTTAATAAACTCCCGGTGCTTTTCCGGCTCATGAAAAAAGCCGCGTCGATATGCGTAATAGCCGAGCAGGAACATCGCCAGTATTTTCGGCAGCCTCATCTGGAAGATGAGACCAGCATAACGGCCGACGATGTATTGCAGATTGAAGTCAGTAAGTATCTCAAAATACGTTCCTTGCGACGCCTTTCTAACCGCGTCGTTCCAGAACTCCGTCTGTCCGGCCGCTATGCTCGTCATCACGTCGGCCGGAGCAAACGCCGCAAACAATATGAGAAGAATGGTCGCGGTAATGATGGGGACGATCATCATCGCGATGGCCCATTTGAGAAGTGACGTGTCACTTTTCCGCCGAAACAACAGCAGCACAAACCCCATCAGCGCGTAGATGCTGAGGATATCGCCGGCCCACAACAGATATGCGTGGAGCAGCCCGATAACGAGCAGCCATGCGAGACGGCGCTTGAAGAGCGTGGCCCCCGCGTCGCCGCGTTCCTCGGCCCGCGCGATCTGCAGCGCAAATCCGAAGCCGAAAAGAAACGAAAAGATCGAATAGAACTTACCCTCGATCAGGACGTGAACAAGATAGTGAGTTGCCTGGTCTGCCGCCGACCACGCGGCCGTTAATGCGGGCGGCATCATCCCGTAACCCGAGAACCACTGCATGTTGCCGATCAGTATGCCGCCGACCGCTAACCCGCGCAGCACGTCGAGTACGCGAATCCGATCTGGCGACGCAACAGGGCCGATGTTGTTTGGTGTCATTCGTCTTCACCTGCCGCACCAAAACCTCTCGCGACCAGCCAGAAAGCCAAGGCTATGTGACAAATGCCCATCGGCGTCAGGAGATAAAAGTTAACACGGTAACCGAAGAAAGGCATCGAGAGGCCGAATAATTGCAATGCGATAGCCGCCATTCCGATCGCGGTGATAACGCGGGGGACCAGACGGAAACGAAAGAGCACGCTGTAAACAAGCAGCAGCGTCCCGCTGCCGACCAGCAGATTCGGATAATGCGCCCAGTAACGCGCATAACGAACCGCATTGCCGATGAGCTCGATCTGTCGCAGGTCTTCGGCCGGGGCCGCAACGTACTGCTGGCTCACGCTGAGCATCGACATTATCGTCGACGCTTCAACCGCCGATAATGCGAGCCCCGCCCCGCTCAGAACAATGTATGCAAGAGCGGCCCGCGAGCTATATCGGCTGAAAAGCGGAAAAATGGTCCCAGCGATGCCGACGGAGATAAATCCGGCCGCTATCAACAGAAGCGCGGCGAGAGCCATTCGCGCCGGATACTGCGCGGCGTTCGTGAGGAAACCCGGAGGCCCCATGACCGTAGACCCGAGCAAGCCAAAATTAACCGTCGACCCGATGACAGCCTGGATCAACAGTAAGGCTCCCATTACCCGGCCCGTATTCCTGACAGACGACATCCAAGATCCCCGTCGCGCTTTTGGTTGAACTTCCTGAACTAACCTTACGGCATACGGGTAGGAAAGTTCCGCGCAAAGAAAATGGCTCTTATAAAGGGATGCGGGGAGTTCGAATTCTGAACTCAGATCGTCATCGTGAAGCCGCCGTCAGGTGTGAGTGTCGTGCCCGAAATGTAACTCGCCTCGTCCGAGCACAAGAAAAGGATCGCGGCCGCGATCTCTTCCGGCTGGCCGACGCGCTTCATATGCACTCGCGGCACCATGACGTCATCGTAGACCTCGTCGCCGAGCAGCTTGCGGCCGCGGTAATGCATAGGCGTTTCGACAAAGCCCGGGCAAACGATATTTACCCGGATACCGTGTGGTGCAAGCTCGGCCGACGCACTGGTCGTAAGGCCGATCTGCCCGTGCTTTGATGCAACATATGCCGCGCCGGATCCGAACCCGAGAAAGGAATTGACCGAGCCGACATTTACTATCGCTCCACCAAGGCCGGCGGCCAGCATTGCCCGGGCCTCGTACTTCAGGCAAAGAAAGTTCCCGCGAAGATTCGTATTCAGCACACGGTCCCACACTTCTTCGGCGAGGTCCGCGACCGGCGCCAGTTCGCCCTCCGTACCTGCATTGTTTACTGCGTAATCGAGCCCGCCAAATGTCTCGATAGTGTGCGCCACCATTCGCTGAGCATCTTCGGAGACCGAGACGTCAGTCTTGATAAAACCGGCGGTCCCGCCGCTCGCCTCGATGCTCTTCACCGCATCGGCCATCTCGTCATCGCGCCGCGCGGCGAGCATGACCTTTGCCCCGCGGGCCGCAAAAGCCTTCGCCGTCGCGAGTCCGATACCGCTGCTCGCACCCGTGATCAGGGCTACTTTATTGTTCATATCCGCCATTTTTTCTCCATCGATCAATTGGGACGGCCGAAAAAGAGTATGTAGCCGTTTGGGTCGCGTACCTCGAACCCGCGTAAGTTGTCGTGATTGTTCTCGAGCGGCCGCTTGAACTCGACATATTGCGCGACGAACTCCTCATAAAGCGCGTCGGGATCGGGGACGTC
>CAZSOE010000299.1:0-3477 GCA_964608335.1 uncultured Chloracidobacterium sp. | reverse complement strand
ACGGCCTTTGGGAAATCGATATAAGTTACCCGAACGGTCAGCGGGTAAAGATCGATTGGAACCTGGCAAGCTATGTTGAATTCCAGAAGGCGGTCGAGCTCAGACGCGACCTCGAGATAGATTTTGCCGCGCCGTTCGTTCTCGGCGAGAACGGCAAGAGTGAAACGCTTCCCTCGCGTGATGAGCTGCTCGAACGCGTAATGGCCCACGCCAAAAAAGACCTCTCCATCCAACGCTACAAAGGCCTTGGCGAGATGAACCCCGAGCAATTGTGGGAGACCACAATGGACCCCGAAAAACGCACCATGCTCCAGGTCCGCGTCGAGGACGCGATCGAGACAGACGGCCTTTTCACCGTCCTGATGGGCGACCAGGTCGAGCCGCGGCGAAAGTTCATCGAAGACAACGCGCTGGATGTAAAGAATCTCGACGTTTAGGTCGTTATCTAACCGGGGGTGCGGAGACACAGCCCCGGCCGGGATCACGCAAAATGAAGGAACGACCTCAGTAACACATCCAGAAACTCAGCCGAGAAAAAGTTAAATGAAGAGGCGGGCCTGGACGGGCGGGCGCCGGGCATTTGATCGACGGTCATGATAATGGTCGATCTTCCGTCAGGCGTTATTTTTCTTATACGAGGCATCCACTCAGTCCTATCGTCGCCCGGGGTGTGGAGAAACTCCAGTACATAGAGAATGTCGCGAAACACGGCCACATCAGTCGGGGCCCACGGACTCTCAAGCTGCAGCAGCGTACTCACCTTGCCGTCGGGCATGATCCTCAGAACGCGGGCGTCGCCGTTATCGGCGACATATACGGAGCCATTCGAATCGACCTTTAATCCGCGAAGATACGGGTGCTGGTCAACTCCCGGTACAGCCGGCCCGCGCGCGAGTGCGGGCACGACTCCGACGGTCGTGACCGTCCCGGCGGCGGAAATGCGCCGGACTGCGTTGTCCTCGGTATAGTGGATCGAACCATCGGGGCCGGCCGCGAGGCCGTTGATCCACCCCAGCGGTGCTCCTGCCACGGACCGGGGCAGACTGGCGAACGTCGAAGAGCGGCCGGTGGAATCGACGCGCAGCATCCGGACGCTGCTCTCGCGGACCGATGGAAAATACAGGCTTCCGTCCTGTCCTATCACCAGCGGGAAATCGGTCGAGATGAGGATGGTGGGATCAGAACCCGCCGCGGTTATGACCCAGTCGCGCCCAGGATCGGTCGGAAGCCGTGGCCCGACGAACCGGTCATTCGGATCCATTGCCAGCCAATGGTTTCTGAGCGGTGACAGACGACTTACGGCGCCTTTTGTATCGATCTTCCACAGCCCCGAGCCGGTGTCTATGAAGTAGACCTGGCCCAGCCGGTCGACAAGAATGCCCGATCCAGGATGGGCCAGTGCCGAGGCGGATAACAAGGAACCAGCCGCAATGCCGAGAATTACCGAAAGTACCGTCTTGAGCGATCGAAACTCCATTTGTTGTGACCTCCGTAATCTTTGACGGATCGGCGCTCGATTTTCATCCATTCCAAAGGTCAAAAAATAGGAGTTTCAGCGATCATGTGCGGCGCACCCCGCATGAGCTCTATTTGATGTTTCCTCAGAGGCCGATAAGGCTGAGATCGACGGCTGGGTAGTAGCGGGCGAGGTCTTGAATTTTTTTCTTTTGTCGTTCGTCGAGCCGGGAAATGCCGCGGCCCGCGACGCCCTTGTTGAAACGGGTCTTTCGCCGTTCGCCTTCGGTCTCTTTTATCTTTTGTTCGATCGCGCGGCCAGAGGCGCCGAGGCCGTAGAATTCGAGCACTCTCGCGATCGCCGCGGGTTTGTCGCCTATCAACTCCTCGTAGGTGAGCCACATCAGCTCAAGCCGCCCCTCGCGCTCGGCGTTTGTCCACGAAGCGACGAACTGGAAGTACCACGGGATAAAATTGTCGATGATCAGGTCGATCCGTTCATTTTCCGCGAGCGATCGGTATCCGGCGCGAAAGTAGGAGTTCATATACGCGCCGCCGTCGTAGAAATCGAGCAGGCTGACCGCGGAATCGAAGATATTTCGGACCAGCACAACGGGCCGCAGTTCGAACGCCTGCATTACGTGGACGGTCATATCCGAAGCCCGGCAATGCTGCTGAGTGACGGTGTCGAAGGTCGCGAAGCTCTCAAGCGCCGGCAGGTGAAGCTCCTGCTCGAACTGCCAGGCGGATGAGACCATAAAGGCGTCCCGGTAGCCGGTCAACCCGAGCAGGACATTCTTCAGGAATGTTGAGCCGCTCTTCGGGACACAGGCCACAAAGATATGGCGCCCTAATTGGTCGGGCCCGATCTCGGTCGTGAAGTCGCTCAGGCGGCCGCGTTCGCCGCCGACGCGAAGTGCGTTCGTCAGGTTGATATGCGAGGCGGGCGATGAATGGATCGAAATGGCCTTGCGATAACACGCGATGCTTATGGCATACCGCCTGGAGTTAAAGAAAAGAAGCCCGATCTCCTGAAATGTCACGGCGAACGCCTGGCGGAATGCGGCGTCATCGGCCATTCTGCCCGCAATGTCGAACCTGAGAACGACCTGCGCCATCTCGTCGGCGCTCCGAAGGTCGTCGGCCTTCAGCGAGCTGTCGATCAGAAGTTTGTATCCGAGAAGAAGATTGTGGACGAGCTGGTCATAGAACGGCTGGTCGACAGTCAGTTTCTCGAGCGCGCTCTGAAAAAAGGTGACCGCGGTATCGGCGTTTCCTTCCGTTAGGGCACGAACGCCGAGGTCGACCTCCTGCTGGAGATCGGCATAAAAACGTTGGTCCACCGGGGAAATATCGATCGTTCCTGCCGACTTCATATAGGCTCACAACGACCCTGCGTCAGGCCACATCCTGCCGCTCAACACCCGGTATCTCAAGCACGAGATCGGCCCCGTAGGCTTTTGCCGGCGTTTGAAAACCGGGCGTAACGTCGCCGGAGAGTATCTTCCCAGCAATGTTCAAGGCGGCAATAGCCGTGAGGGTATATCCTTCCGGGCCTTGCTGTCGCGATTCGACGCGGTTGCCGTTCAGGTCCGAGGCTTCGCCCCACATCAGCGTTTTGCCTTTGGCTCTTTCTCCGTCCGAGGGGCCGCCGGCCGGAATTTTCCGCTGGAGATAGTTTTGGACCGGACGGGTCGCGAGCAGCCAGCCGAGATACCGCGAGGCTTTCATCATCTTGACCGCGTTCGGCGGAACGACGGTGTAAACTTCGATGTTCGGAATTCCGGTCGAGTGATACGCGGTAGCGACGTCACCCCAGGGAATGGTGACGGCGGTCTTCGTGGTGTTTGACGTTGCGCCCTTACTGACGTGCGGGCTACTGACACTTTCGCCAAAATCGATCTCGCGAGTTTTCCATGCGGCGGGCACCGATGTTACTCGACCATCTTTTCTTATTGCTCCGCCTTTGCCCACGTTCATCGTCATTGTCGCCTGCGTGCCATGCGAGATGCGGCCCATGCC
>CAZSOE010000298.1:0-3494 GCA_964608335.1 uncultured Chloracidobacterium sp. | reverse complement strand
ATGCAGCGATCGGGTTCGTACCGCATCGACGCGGGCCGCGACGGCGACAGCGAGATCCGCGTCGCGGCGACCGACGGCGGCGAGGCACGTATTTATTCAGAGGGCTCGGGATTCACGCTCAAGAACGGCCGCAGCTCGCGGATCTTCATCGACGGGCCGAACACCGGCGAATGGGAGACGGGCGATGCGTCGCGTTTCGTCGACGATTTCGACCGCTGGACGGCCGAGCGTGATTCGACCGTTTCGAGGCAATTGGCTACCGCCTACTACGACAAATACTACGACGACGATATTTACGGTGCCGACGACCTTAACGATAACGGCCAGTGGACCTATATCCCGACTTATGGAAACGTATGGCGGCCGTACAGCAGTTCGATCAATCGCTGGGCCGACTGGTCGCCTTACCGCTACGGGCATTGGCGATGGATGTCGCCCTTTGGCTGGGTTTGGGTGAACGACGAGCCGTGGGGCTGGGCGACCTATCATCACGGCCGGTGGGTCTATTACGCCGGCGGATGGTACTGGACGCCGTATGGCTACTACCGGCCGCGGCGAAGCTGGTGGTTCCCGGCGCTCGTCTCGATCACGATCTTTAACAACAACACATGCTGGTATCCGCTCGGGTGGCGGCATCGGTGGCGCAATTACAATCCGCACCACGGCCCGCGAAACAACGGCGGACCCAGAAACAATGGCTTGCCGCCTCGGATCAATACCGATCCGCGCGACCTGAGTGCTCGAAAGGAAATGCCGCTCGACGACGAGAATGGCGTTCCGCCGGGTGGAGTCGTGTCGATCAGCAACGACAAGTTCGGCACCAAGACCCGGCCGACGCGGCCTCCGCAGGACGTTGCCAAGTCGATCATCGCAAGAAAGAACCCCGACGGGCCGATCCTGCCCGAGTACAAGGACGTCAGCCGCCGCGTCAGCCTGGATATCATTGCGGAAAAGCCTGCGATCGATGCCCGGGCGATAGGCTCAAAGACCGGGGCCGGAGTTCGCCGCACGGAACGTCCGATGGATGAGGACCTGCGGACCAAGACCGTCTTTGGCGGCCGTGAGCCTCGACGTGACGATCCGCCGTCGGGCGGTGCTCCTATCGATTCGCGCAAGCAGGGAGCTTTCGAACGTCCGCCGGTCAAAGCCGATGCCGGAGGTTCGGTACGGATCACACCAAAGGACTTGCCGCGATTTGATCCGCCTGCGGACGATAAGGAACCTGTCCGAACCCAGCGGCCGCGAGACCCGGCACCGCGTTACACGCCGCCCGTCGTGAAGGATACACCGCCGACGCAGCGTCCGAAGGAAACGCCTCGCTATGTTCCGCCGCCGGTGATTCGAGACCGCCCAGCCGAGAGTCCGAAACCGAGGCAAGACCCGCCCGCGTCAAGACCAACGCGCACGGAACCGCCGCCGGTAAAAAGCTCACCGCCGCCCGAGCGAAAAACACCTCCGCCGGCAAAGGACAGCGGCGAAAGCAAGAAAGACAAACCTTGATCGCGGGGACGATCGATGAAAGGGCTGCTCGAAATGGGCAGCCCGTTTTTTAGTTCTGCAGGAATATCGACCGATTGATATCCGCCGGGTTTCCGACGACGGTGAATCGCAGGTTTCGCATGTACTTATTGGCGACCGCCTGTACGTCGGTGGCTTTTACCGCTCTGATCCGGTCCAGGAATTCGAGCGAACGCCGCCAGCCGCCGCCGATCAGCTCGTACTGAGCCAATTCGGACGCCTGTGCGGCGTTGGTCTCCTGCTTGAGAAAGTAGGTCGTCAGAAAGTAACCAGCCATCTGCTTTAGCGACTCGTCGTCGGTCGAGCCCTGACGTAAATTGTTTATTTCGCCGAGCATTACGGTGACTGCCTCGTTCGGATTAACGGATGAGACCGAGATCGCCGCGGTGTTTGCCGCGTTATTGTCCATGTCTGCGTCCGGTGCGTAGCTGAGGTTTCGCTTTACGCGGACCTCCTGAAAAACGGCCGATTGCAGGATCGCTGTAGCCGCGCGCATCGCGTAGTAATCCGGGTCGCGGAGCGACGGGGCGGCGAAAGTGCCTTTCACGTAATTTGTCTGAAGAGATTTCTGTGTGATATCGACCGATGCTCGAGAGAAGCTGAGGGCGGGCACCGGTGCCAGTACGAAATTGCCCTTTGGAACCCCGCCAAAGCTGGCCGCGATCTGTTTCTGAACGGCTGCGGGCTCGACGTCGCCTACGATGACGAGGAGCATCCGCGAGGTCTCGATCATCTTCTTGTGATACGCGGCGAGGTCGGCAGCCTTGAACTTCGAGACATTCTCGATCGTCCCGTTCGGGCTGTTCGCGTACGGATGGCCGGCGTAGACGACCTTGCTGGTAAGCGATTCGAGTGCGCCTTCGGGTGAGTCGCTCTCAGATCTCAGTGCGGTGAGCGTCGCCACACGAACGCGTTCGACATCCTCGGCGGCGAACGTAGGGTTCAATGCGACGTCGGTGAACATCGCCCACGAACGATCGAAGTCGAGCTTGGTACAGGCCAGGGCGAGAACGCTGTAATCGTAATTGCTTCCGGCTGAGATAACAGTGCCGATGCTCGACGTTTCTTTACGGAGTTTTTGCCGTGGGAAATTCTTCGTACCCTCGGCAGCGGCGTTGAGAACGAAATTCTCTATGCCGGCATTCTCCGCCGTGACATTGCTAACGCCGCCGCGAAAGAACAACCCCGCTGCGACGGTCGGTGTGCCGGGTCGCCGCTTGATGAGTACCTTGAGGCCGTTCACGTCCAGTTCGGTTATCTGGCTCGCTCCGGCACGCACCGTCTGGCCCGAAACGGACAAGCCGGTCAAGAGAATAAATAGCACGAGAGTAACGGCAGCAGGCCGGAGGGTCGTCATCTTTATCATTACTGCTTACCTCCGATAAGGTCTGCCTCGGTCAGCTTGGCGATAGCCTGCTGTTCGGGTGATATCAGGGCGACGCCGATACGCGGCTTGCCCTGAATGTATGTCCGAATGTACTTAGTGATGTCTTCACGCGTCGTTGCACGCAGATTCTTGTGATAACCGCGGAAATAGTCTATTCCGGTCGTTGACCACCAGAAACTCAAGGTGCGGCCGTATTCGCTGAGCTTTTCGCGGCTGAAGAGGTCGTCGGCCTCAAGCAGCGTCTTGGCACTCGCGAGTTCGGCATCGGTAAAATACGTGGGCTTGTCGAATTGTGCGATCTCGTCGTAAAGGGCCTTTACCGCGGCCTTTGCCTTCTCAGGTGACGTCACCATGATGGCCTGGATCGGGCCGACGTTTCGCTGCGTGTAATAACCTAGATTTGTGTTCACCGTCAAGCCCGAATCGACCATCGCTCGCTGAAAACGCGAATCGGGCTGCCGGATGATGAATGAAAAGACGTCTGCCGCGTAGGTCGCGGCGTCGTCCTTTCCGATCGACGGGCCCTGCCAATTTATCTGTACAAAGACGTTCTGCACCGGCTGTTGGACGATCACGCCTTCGCTTTTGG
>CAZSOE010000297.1:0-3495 GCA_964608335.1 uncultured Chloracidobacterium sp. | reverse complement strand
GAATCCACTTTGAGTTAGGCAATTCGGCCTTGAGCCGCGTCATCTGGTCTATCAGCGTCGGCGAAGTCACCGTTTCGGTCAAAAATCTAACGCCTGCACCACCATCGACCCGATTGGCATCAACACCTGCTCGAAACTCTGTAACGAACAGCTCCCAAGATTTCGGCTCTCCGCGATACGTAACCTGCTGCGAACGGTCGGGATCGTACATTCCCAAAACGGAAGCTTGTGCGAGCACGTCGGTCGCACCGCGACTGCCGGGATGTTCTGGATTGCCCTCAACTTTAACGGGGCGGCCTTCGTAAGATTTTGCCAGCAGGCCGGTCGCCACTCCGCCGAGCGACATTGCGGTCGCAAAAAATCGCGCCTTGCCAGGGAGCATGCCCTCGACCGGATTTACGTATGGGACGATCTTCTCTGCAGGCTGAATTACACAGCCCGAAAGCCCTGCAAGAGCGAGTGAGGCTCCCATTACCTTCACAAATTTGCGGCGACTGAGGCTATTGTCCCATTCCTCGATCTCATGGGGATATTCGCGTGCGACAAATTCTTCAAACTCCGGAGCATCAACAAACTCCTCGACGCTGCGCCAATATTCCTTCCCTTGTCGCGCAAGAATTCTGTCACGCAGTAAGGCAAAATTTTGTTTACTTTCGGGGCTCGACATAATTTATCTGTGACAAGTCGAACAGCTCGTCATCATTTCCTTGCTGCGAATTTTGTAATCGATCTTTAACTTATCTCTGTCGGCCTGCTCGATATCGCCTGCCTGCCAGTTCATATTAAAGACCTCGGATTTTGGCCTAATAAACTTCTCCGGCTCGCGGTGACAGGCCAAGCACCACTCCATCTGCAGAGTATTTTCCTGAAAAACCGCGGGCATGTTGTCGATCTGGCCGTGGCAGGTCGAGCACCCGACGCCCTTTGCGATATGGATACTATGGTTGAAGTACGCGTACTCGGGGAGGTCGTGAACTCGCTCCCACTCTATCGGCTTGTTCTCGCGGAAACTGGCCTTTACGGGCTCGAGATAAGGACTGTCAGCCCAGAGCTGGCTGTGACAGTTCATACACGTCTGGGTCGCGGGCATGCCGGCCGAAGCGGTCGTCTCGACGGTCTGGTGGCAATAGCGGCAATCGATGCCGTCGTCGCCGACGTGATGCTTATGGCTGAACTGTACCGGCTGCTGTTTCTCGACATAACGCCCCGTCAAATAAGACGACCGGGCGATCTGCGTGTACGCATAGAACGCAGTTCCGGCAAGTACGGCGACCATCACCATGCTGATCCTGGCGATGTTGTTCGCACTTTTGTTAAAGAATTGGGCCATTCGGTAGCTTTACGTAGACCAACTTACAACAACCGCTCGCCGCTTATACTTCGCCTCGGAGCGAAGAGCCGCTGTGAGTTCAAAGGAACCGTACTACTACTTAAACTGTAAGGGATTTTACTAGAAGTTTCAAAATCCACAAATTCCGCCAACGCAAATTCATGTCACCGGCGACTCCAAACCGACCTCGCCGCTGAGCAACGCGGCCCCGACGGCCGCCGAATCTGCCCCAAGTTCGGCTTCCACGATCTCGGTCGCGTCGAACGACGGAGCAAAGGCCAGCTCGCGTGCCCGGTCGATGATCGCGTCCAAAACAAGGTGCTTGGCCTGCATTATCTCGCCGCCAACCACGATCTTTTCGGGGTTGAGGAGGTTGATCACGCTTGCGATCCCGGCACCTACGTACATGCCTGTGCGTTGCAGCATCATTTGAGCAAAATCGTCCTCCCGTTCCGCCGCCGAGATTATCGCATCGAGGTCGATCGCGTCCTCGTCAAGCTTATTAAGAACAGAAGTGCTGTCCTGATGAAAGCGGCTCCGCGTGCGGCGGATGATGTTCGCCGACGAAGCCACTTCCTCGAGCTTCATTCCCTCGGAGTTGATCGGGACATAACCAAATTCGCCCGCAAACCCCGATGCGCCACGCCAGATCTGTCCGTCGAATATGAACGCGCCGCCAACACCCTTCCCAAGCGTTGCAAAAAAGAGGTTTCGGCTGCCGCGGCCCCCACCCGCGCGGTATTCGCCGTAAGCCGCGGCGTTGGCGTCGTTCTCAACTACGGCCTCGATGCCCGTACTCGCCTTCACCCGCCCGGCGAGATCGTGCACAAGCTCTTCGGGAAGATGGGCTGAGAAAACGACCTGCCCTGAAGGACGATCGACCAGCCCCGGCACCGCCAGGCCGATGCGTCGAACCTCGCCGAATTCTTTCGTCAATTCGCCCGTCAGTGACGAAATACTCGCAAGAGGCTCGTCCGGGTCCAATTGAGCAGACCGGCTCGCTAAGATCGCGTCGTCCTCGCCAAGGGCCACGCCGTGCAGACGCGTGCCGGAGATCTCGATGCCGATGCGATTCTGTCCCATTCAGAAAGGTGTGCGTGTAGAAAACTAGCGTGATTTTAGTAAGTGTCGGCCACACTGTCAAAAGCATTGCCGGCACGCGCCTTCAGGTGCGCGTTGCGACCGCGATCCGACGCCTCAGGCTGGTGCTTACCTGCAGCCCGAGCACCATCAATTCCGCCGCCGCGGGCACGAACGCGGTCCGGCGAATGAGCGATGAAGTTCGAAATCTCGAACCGAAGCTCGCCGAATAAAGCCGGCGATATCTTGTCGGCAGGTCCTCGCCGCCGATAGGGCTTTCGAGTATGGCTTCTGCGGCGAGGCGCCCGTTCTCAAGTGCGATCAAGATCCCGCTGCCAGTGAACGGATCGTTGAAGGCCGCAGCGTCTCCGATCGCCAACAGACCGTCGGCCGGGGCGGGCTCACCGGGACCGAAACGTTCGATAGCGACCGCGTGCCAGTCCTTGACCGCATGCGCGTCGTCAAGGACGGCTCGTGCCCGGCTATTCGTGCACACTACTTCCCGAAGCATCCGTTCGGGGTCGCTCGCCATCGTTCGCACGTCCTTCGCCCGGGCAATGAAGCAAATGTTTTGCAGACCTTCTTCCACGCGTACGCAGCCGCCGTACCCGCCGCGGTAGCCGTAGATCTCGCACGTTTCATCGGCGATCAAGGCGCCGCGTAAATGGGTTTTGAAGGCGACGTGTCTCGCCGGTTTGAGGCGTCGCCTCGCCCCGACGTGTCGGATCAACGCGGTAGCCCGGCCTGTCGCGTCGACGGTTAAGCCCGACCGCAACTCGAGCTCACGGCCGTCCTTTTCGCGGATCTGGATACCGCTGACCCTTGCGCCGTCACGCAAGAGTCCGATAACGACCGTTTCCTCGAATGTCTCGACACCTGCCTCCCTCGCACGTTCGAGGAGCAGGTTGTCCATACGTGCCCGGCTCAGGCCGAGCGCATTGGGCCGTCCGCCGGCGAACCAGTCGCTCTCGACCGCGACGTTACGGCCGCTCGGCGCGTAGAAGACCGTGCGGCCCACGGACGTTCCTCCGGCATAGTCGATCGCGGGGGTAACTCCCAGTTCATCGAAATGGCCGTAGCATTCA
>CAZSOE010000296.1:0-3495 GCA_964608335.1 uncultured Chloracidobacterium sp. | reverse complement strand
TCGAACCGTTCTCGTAACGCAGCCACTGGCCCGTTGACGGACGATACAGCACGAAGTCGGCCTTGCCGTCACCCGTGTAATCCGATGGCAGCGGAATGTCTCCCGCAACACCGGCGTTCATGGCGTTGGCAACGCTCTCGCCTTCGGTCAGCACCCACCAGTCACCAGTCGACGGTCGGAACACTCCGGCTTCGGTCTTGCCGTCGCCAGTGTAGTCAGCCGGGACGATGACATCGCCCGTCTGTCCGAGGTTGAACTGGGTGAAGGTGTATCCACCACCCGAACGCAGCTGGTACCACGTGCTCGCTCCTGAGTGACGCGTAACCGATATATCGGTCTTGCCATCACCGTCGAAGTCGAACGGCGCACGCTGTGCAACCGGCGCTTTGATGTTCGTAAACGATAGTTCATTGAAGCCGTCAGGAAACGCCAGCACTATCCCACCGCATCGCGGATCCACCGGGACACATGGTTTCACGTCCTGGCCGGATGGCGATGTGATCGTCTGCACCACGGTCCCGGGCACGGCTGCTTCCGTAACGTAGACGGTCGAGCCCACGCGGAAAGTTCCGACGGGCGGATTGGTCGCGGTGAGATCGTACGGGCCCTGGGCAAACGCGCAGAAGCCGCCCTGCGACGCCGGGCCGGCAAGCACGGTTAGGTTCGGCACCGATATGGTCGATGCGGGTGCGAATAGGCCACCTTCGTTGTCAATGCGGAGCGCGAATGTGAACGGAGTTCCCATCGCCACTCCCTCGCCCGCAACCTTACAGATCTTGAGCAGCGTCGGACGGAACACAAAGTTTGTGAACTCGATCTCGATCGTCTCGCGACGGGCGATCGATGTGGCGACGCGCGTCGCGTAGTTCGTAGACGACGGGCCTGGCTCGACGCGTATCCGCGAAACACGAATGTCGCCGGGAGGCACGCCGGGTACTGGCGTGACGGTCGGGAGCAGCTCGGTAACGGTCACCGGTGTCCCGATCACAAAAAGCGCATTTACGAAGTTACAGAAACCGCCCTGATATGCCGGCCCCGCAACGACGTCAACCGGTGTGTCAATGGCAACGCCCGGGATCTGCGGACCTGGAAATGGATTTGACGGCCCGGTCCCCTGAACGCGGAAACGAAAGACAGCGCCGATCGGGATACCGGGACCCGCGATCTTACAGACCTTCACACGGCCGGGACGCGAGCGGTTGAAGAAGTTGACAACGGTCTGGTTCGGGACGCCTCCTTCTTCGATCACTACATCCGCGATCCCTCCGCCATCATTTGCGAATTGACAGCCGAGGGGTATCGGATCGCTCCCGATGTTCGAGCAGGCGATCGTGTTGGCGACCCCGTAATTCGGTATGAAGGTCTGCAGCCTCGATGCCGGGAATGTCGACACGGACTCGAGCTGGAAGCTCGCATCAGCCGATTCGGTGACACGCGCCCGACCGCTGACCGGTGTCGGCTGCGGCGACGTTCGTGTAAGCACCGAGATCGGGCCAGTGCAGTAGCCGACCGGCACGGTAAATGTCGTATTAGGTATCGCATCGACGGTGTAGTCGAAGAACCCGGTTACGTCCGTGTCCAACGCTCGTTTGCAGATCTCGATCGTACCGACGATCGCAAATGCGTTGACAAAGTTGACCACCGTAAGATTCTGGACCGAACCTTCACGGATGAAAACGGTCGCGGTGCGAGCGGGTAAATTGAATGTCTGGAGCGCGTTCGGCGTCGGCGAAGTGACGTTGACGAGCTTGAATCGGTTGACCCATTCGCCCGGCTGATCCATGTACGTTCCACGGTCGAGCTCGGTGATCACAACATTGCCGACCGGTAGGTCGATCGGGCCGGTGCAGCCGCCAACGGGCGCCTGATAGACAACGCCGGCGACCTGAAAACGGAAGATGCGGTTCTCGAGGCCGGTTCCCTGCTGTTGTTTGCAGATCTCGAGGATACCCGTACCTGCGCCGGCGGCGGACTCGCTCTCGCTTGTGACTTTTCCATCGACGGAGAGCGTGCGGCCCTTCACATCGGCACCTGATCCGATCGTGATAGAACCCCGAGAGATCAAGTTGCCGGCGAGCTCAACGCCGTCGCCGATCCGCACATCGTCATCCACCGCAAAAATAACGTTGGCCGCGTCTGCCCCGTTGAGCAGTGTAATGCCCCCAGCCTCGAACTCCATCCCGCCTTTGACAACGAATACGAACGGAGCCGTATCGCTGCCAAGGGCATCGAGGGTCATTCGCCCCGACAAACGCAGCGAGGACAGGCAGTAAACGCCGGGAGCGATCGTCTTGCCCGCAAGATCTTCGCCGTCAAGCCGCATGCAATCGAGTTGCCGGGTTATGTTTAGCGAACGCTCGATGTCGCCGCGGACTGTGGCGGCATCCTTTACTTCAGAACGCGCATTTTGGCCCGCGGTCGCACCACCGCTAAATGTCCTTTCGTGGTGCGCGGACCGGAGGTCCAGCGCGATCGCGAGCCGGTCCGGCCGCATCGGCAAGTCTGACGTGACCATGTCGCCGGTCGACCGTTCGGCCTTGGCCGACGTGCCCGAATTCGGGATAAATGCGATCGATACGGCCGTAATAAGGGCCGCAATTATCGCCAAATGGATGGTCGTTCTCCTACTCAGGTGAACGAGCCGCACTGTCCTTTTCATCAGATGATCCCCCTTGCCACTGGCCCAGTACAGTTTGGCCATTCAAAAGACGACGAAACGTCGGTGGATCGCAAATCCCGCGAGGTGCATGAAGCCGGACGAGTCTTCGGGTATGTCGAATATTCGGAAATACCTGGCGTATTTCGCGGTCTTTGGACCCCGTCCGATACCTAATACAGTCAATCTCGGTCTGAATCCTAAGAAAAATCACGCCGCGGTGGGCCGAGGACCGATCTTCGGGCGCAAAAAAGAGGGGCCGGTCGGCCCCTCGCTGGAAGTTTCGGTCATTGGGTGCTTCGGTTGAAGCACCCTTTGCTCGTTTAGCCTTACGGCACGTACACGCTCGGTGTGGCGATGTCGGTCGAGACGCCCCAGACGAAGCCCTGATAGCCAGAGCCCGACTTGATGATGTACCACGTGCCGTTGCTGGGGCGATAGATCGCCACGTCGGCCTTGTTGTCACCATCAAAGTCACCTGCAAGCGGTTTGTCGCCATTCGCACCCCACACGAGACCGGTCAGGGTTTCGGTCGAGCTGTTACGGATGTACCACTCACCGTTGCTGGGACGGAAGATCGCATAGTCGCTCTTGCCGTCACCGTCGTAATCGCCCACGACCGGAATATCGCCGTTGGCTCCCCACTGATGTGCACGAGCTGCGTTACCCGCGGAGCTGGCTGCATACCAGAACGTGCCGGTCGACGATCGGAAGATCGCAGGATCCGCCTTGCCGTCGCCATCGAAGTCCGCGATCAGAGGCTTATCGCCTGCTGCTCCGAACGCCATGTGCGAGGTGTTGCTCGAACCGTTCTCGTAACGGAACCACTGGCCCGTCGA
>CAZSOE010000295.1:0-3501 GCA_964608335.1 uncultured Chloracidobacterium sp. | reverse complement strand
CGAAGAAAAACGATCGCGCAGAAACAAAAAGTACCGCGGGGATCGAAGGCGATGGAATGGTCGCGGCCTCGAAGCCGTCCGATAGCCACTATAAAGGCTGGTTCCGGATCGTCGATGCGTTCTACACATCGCTCCTGCGATTCTCCATGGGCCGGCGCTGGGTGATCGTCATGCTCTGCGTCGCGGTGTTCCTCAGCATCGTTCCGCTGTTCATGTTCGTTGGCAAGAACTTTTTGCCCGTTGACGATCAGTCGCACTATGAAGTGACGCTCCGGGTCAAAGAAGGTTCCAGTCTCGCTGCAACCGCTCAGATCTTTGAGCGTGTCGCATCCGAGATCCGCAAGATGCCCGGCGTCACCGACACCTTGGCGACGGTCGGAGGCGGACAGCAGCAGGTCGTCAATGCCGGAACGATCTACGTAAAGCTGAAACCCCTCAACGAACGCGATAAGTCGCAGGAACAATTGATGGCTGCGACGCGCGACCTGCTGGCGAATAAACAGATATTTCCTGACGATCTCGGCCTTCGAACCTCGGTCCAGATCGTACAGGCATTCTCCGGCGGCGGCTTCCGCAACGCGAACGTCCAGTTCCTGATGTCCGGGCCCGACATCGCAAAGCTGAGCGAGGTCTCGGACAAGGTCCTCGCAAGGATGAAGACAATCCCTGATGCCGTTGACGTCGATTCGACCCTGATCAGCGGCAAGCCGGAGGTGCGGCTCGCGGTCGACAGGCAGACGGCGGCCGATTTGGGCGTGCGTGTCGGCGATGTTTCGCAGGCCTTGAACACGTTGATCGCCGGTCAGGAAGCAACGACGTTCAATGCGGGCGCCGATCAATTCGAGGTTCGTGTGCGCGCTATCAATCCATTCCGAACCAGTGTCGACGGACTCAAACGCGTGATCGTTCCCTCAACCAAGGTCGGGTGGGTCACGCTTGATCGAGTGGTAAAGACCTCGGAAGGGACGGGTCCCAGCTCGATCGACCGCACAAACCGGCAGCGTCAGGTAACCCTGCTCGCCAATACGCGGCCCGGCGGATCGGCGGCCAGTATTACGTCGGCAATCGACCAATACATATCGGAACTGCGAAAGGACGGGAGTTTGCCGACAGGTTATTACACCGGATATGTCGGCCAGTCAAAAGAAATGGGCCGGGCCGGATTCTACTTTTTGCTAGCGTTTGCACTGTCGTTCATCTTTATGTACATCGTGCTGGCGGCACAGTTCGAGTCGTTCATCCATCCGGTGACGATCCTGCTCACGCTGCCGCTCTCGATCCCGTTCGGTATTGTAAGTCTGCTCGTCGCGGGCCAAACGGTGAATATTTTCTCGGGGCTCGGTCTACTCCTGCTGTTCGGTGTCGTAAAGAAGAACGCGATCCTGCAGATCGACCACACGAACAATCTACGGTCGCAGGGAATGTCTCGGTACGATGCGATCATTCAGGCCAATCGTGATCGGCTGCGGCCTATCCTGATGACAACGATCGCGCTCGTGGCGGGCATGATCCCGCTTGTCATCGCACGCGGTGCAGGAGCGGGAACCAATCGCTCGATCGGAGTGCTGGTCGTCGGTGGGCAGACGCTTTGCCTGCTGCTGACGCTTCTTGCAGTGCCGGTTTTCTATTCGCTTTTTGACGACCTTGCCGAGCTCCGGCTCTTCAGGTACGCGGGTCGTTTTTCCGACTGGCTGTTCGGCGGTTTGAAGCGGCGTGTTGCGGCCGCGACGGGCTCGATACTTGGCAGGCAATGAATTTTATGCGTGCTCTGATCTTCATTGCCTTGCTCCTGCTGTCGGCGACCGTGGCCTGGGCCCAATCGAGCGCATCTTCGACCGACAACCTGGCAGTACCGGCCATCGCGCCCGATTATCGCTCGACCGACCGGAGGCTGCCCGATCTTGAGCGCGTCGGAGTCAACGCCTTGCAGCAGCGAACTTTTACACTTCGCGAAGCGATCGAGATGGCGCTCGACAACAATCGTGATATCGAGGTTTCGCGAAAGACTGTGACGATGGCCGAGTTCGATCTGAAGGCCGCTCGCGGCTTCTACCAGCCGCGGCTGACTGGGCAAACGTATTACGACCGGTCAACCGTTCCGAACGTCAGTATTTTTAGCAACAACCAGAAGACGACACAGGGCGTACTCCTAGGCAACGCCGCGCTTCAGAGCTATGTTCCGTCGCACGGAACGATCTTGGCCGGAACGTTCAATAACCAGCGTCTTACGACCGACAATCCGATCTCGATCCTCAGCCCGCAGTACAATTCGAGCCTCGGCTTTTCCGTGACCCAGCCCCTCTTTCGCGGCAGGCGTATCGATTCGACCCGAAGAACGATCGAGATCGCGAAGAAGAACGTCGAGTTGACCGATACGCAGTTTCGCCAACGCTCGATCGAGACTGTTGCGGCTGTTCAACGGACGTACTGGGACCTGACTTTCGCACTCAGAAATCTGCAGGTTCAACGCGATGCGGTTCGCGACGCTCGAACACAACTGGAACATAACCGTCGCCTTGTCGAGGAAGGCCAGCTCGCGCCGATCGACATCGTGGCAGCCGAGACCCAAGTCGCAAACTTTGAGCAGGCCGTCTATGAGGCTTTAAATGCGGCCACGGTCGCAGAGAACGCACTCAAAAACCTGTTGTCGCCCAATCGCTCCGCGGCGATCTGGGACGAATCATTAACGCCGAACGAGCCGGTCGATGTTGTTGTGCCGCCGACGAGCTTGAGCGAACAGATGACCCTCGCGCTCGATAATCGGCCTGAGCTTGAGGTCAATAAAAAACAGCGCGAGATCAATGCAGTGGACCAGCGGCTTTATCGCGACCAAAAGAAACCACAGATCGACTTTGTCGCAAGCTATTCGTCGGCAGGCATCGGCGGAAGCCAGAACCCCGATTTCAACCCGGCCTTTCCCACACCGTGCAATGTCAATCCGGCGTCACCGGCTTGCGCTCAACAGCGAGCCAACCTCGCGGTACTCACGGGAAGCCCGTTCACGGGGATCTTTACCAACCGATATCCGGTGTTCCGCGTCGGCGTGAACTTCAATCTGCCGCTGTTCGGCGATAAGACCGCCGCGGCTAACTACGGCCGCTCGCTAGCCGAGGCGGAGCGCATCGATGCCCAACGCGAGCAGATCGAACAGGTGATCCAGGTCGAGGTCCGCAACGCGATCCAGGCGATCCGCACCAGCGAGGCTCGCCTCCGCTCGGCAGCGATATCGCGCGAAAACTCGGAGAAGCAGTACGAATCAGAGCAGCGCAAGCTCGACGCAGGCCAATCTGACGTTTACAGGGTGCTCGAACGGCAAATGGCCCTCGCGGCTGCACGCTCCGCCGAGCTGCGTGCGCGGACCGACCTCAACAAGGCGATCGCCGATCTGCAGAGAGCGACCGGAAGCACGCTAAAGGTAAACAACATCGAACTGAAGCGATGAGAGCCGTCGTCATTTCAGAGTTCGGCGCGTCGGCGAACCTGGAGCTTCGCGAAGTCCCG
>CAZSOE010000294.1:0-3547 GCA_964608335.1 uncultured Chloracidobacterium sp. | reverse complement strand
CGGCGCGACGACCGCACGCTTGACGCCCGCCATCAGGTCGGTGATCGCGTCCGCCGGAAACGGAGAACGCTCGCCCGAACCCATGATCGCCGTCTGCATGTGCTCACCCGACGCCGGCCCTTCGAGCAGCGCACTGCCGTCGTCGAGACAGTACAGCATGCTGTCATCGTAATAATCTCGCCTGCATTCGGGGCAGCGTTTCATTTAGTGGACCTTTCCCGGACCCCAGAGAGCTCGGCCCGAAAACTTGCCGGTGTGTTCGCCATTTTTGAGCATTTGCACGCCGTTTACAAAGACATCGCGGACGCCGACGGCAAACTGGTGTGGGTTCTCGAACGTCGCTCGATCCGCGATCGTCTTCGGGTCGAAGATCACGACGTCGGCAAAGTAACCAGCCTTCAACAAACCACGTCGATCGAGGCCGAGATTGCCGGCCGGCAAACTCGTCAGACGCCTGATCGCCTCCGGCAGCGAAATGACCTTCTCATCGCGCACGTATTTCCCGATCAGCCGTGCAAAGTTGCCGTACGCCCGCGGGTGCGGATTCGATTTGAGAAACACACCCTCGGGTGCCGCGGATTCGGCGTCCGACCCGAACGAGACCCACGGCAGCCGGATCTGCTTTTTGATGTTCTCTTCGTCCATCAGGAAATAGACGGTACCGACGCGCGACTGGTCTTCGACCATCAGGTCAAGAATGGTGTTCTCAGGATCGGTTCCGCGCATACGGGCGACTTCCGCGAGGGTCTTGCCCGTTAACGGCTTGAGCTTGTCGTTCTTGAAACCGACCAGGATCAGCTTATCGGGCGATCCGGCGGCCTGATAGAGGCTTTCCCACGTGTCGGTCGGCGTTCGCATCTCGGCGAGTATCTTCGCCCGTGTCTGAGGGGCCCGGATGCGTTCGAAGAGTTTCTGGTAACCGCCATCGAGCGCCCACGGCGGCAGCGACGCTTCGAGGCCCGTAGCACCGGCCGGGTAGTTGTACATATCGGCCGTGATCTTCAGGCCGCTCCTTCGTGCTGCTTCGACACGCTTGATGACCTCGTCCATCTTTTTCCAGTTGTCCTTGCCGGCGGCTTTGAGGTGATAGATCTCGGCCGCGATCCTCGCCTCGCGAGCGATGCGGATCAGCTCATCAACGGCCTCCAGGAGGCGGTTGCCCTCGCTGCGCATATGCGAAATGTACTTGCCCTTGTATTTGACCGCGACCTTGCAGAGCTCTATAAGCTCTTCGGTTTTTGCATAGAATGCCGGCGCGTAGATGAGCGACGAACCGATGCCGAGAGCCCCGGCGCGCATCTCTCGTTCGACGAGATCGCGCATTTGCTGCATTTGTTCGGCCGTAGGCTGTACATCCTTTTCCCCGAGCACGTATATGCGTATCGTCGTGGCACCGACATAAGACGCGACGTTTTGCGAGACGCCCTTGCGTTCAAGATAGTTCAGATAGTCGGCCAGCGTCGTCCACTCGATGTCGAATTTGATATCGCCCTGGTCGGCCTTGACCTGCCTCTTCATCTCTTCGCTCAGCGGCCCCATCGACCAGCCTTCGCCAAAGATCTGTGTCGTCACGCCCTGCTTCAATTCGCCCAGGCTGCGCCCGTCGACGATGATCGACTCGGTCGCCCACGAGAGCATGTTGATGAAGCCCGGAGCAACCGCCATCCCGCGCGCGTCGATGACCGTCGCCGCCCGGGTATTTTGCAGGTTTCCGACACGAACCACTTTGTCGCCTTTGATGCCGACGTCCGTCTTCGCGGGCGGCCGTCCGTTGCCGTCGTAGACAGTGCCGCCCCGAATTATCACGTCGAATTCCGCGGTGGCCTGGGCGTGCACAGGAATTGTTGATAGGACCGTCAAAGCAGCCAGCCAAAAACCGATCATTCTCATATATCCTACTCCGTCGATCAGTTCACCTGCGCAACGCGGCGCAATTGTGCCCCGCCGACCGTGATCGAATCGACCGAGCCCGAGGCCGGATTCAACTGAAATGACACAAGGCCCTGACCAAGCCACCGCTGCTGCCATTTGGTCTGGAAAGTGTCGTAATGCCAATGCTCGAGGTCCGCGATCCTGGCGCCCTTGCCCATCGTCAGGCGCAGCTTCCCGTCGACGAGCTCCACTCGAGCATCGCCGTACAGCGGGTCGGAAAATCGGCCCGTATAGGCAGAAAGGGCAAGGCTCGGCTTGGTGTTCGGGTTGCGTCTCGCCCTTGATGCCTCGGCCTGTCGCCGCCCTTGTTCGTCAAGGCCGTCGTAGAGCGCCTTCATTTCCTTCGACCAGTCGCGCCCACTGTTGTCGCCAAAGGCAAAGACATCGAACGCCTTATACATCAACGCGTGCCGAACCTCTGCGTGATCGACGTTACCAAAGATATAAATGCCCATCTTCTTGTCCGGTATGATCCCAATGATCGCGGTGCGTCCGGCGAGGCTTCCCGTGTGAAAGTTGACCATAAGCCCTCGATAATCGATCTGGAACCAGCCGAGCGCGTAGGTCGTCCAGTGGGGCTTGGTCAGAGTGGTGGTTGGATAGGGCGCCGGAATGACCACCTGCGGGCGCGTGAGCGTTTGGAACGTCGCCGGTTTGAGCAGTACCTTTCCGTTCGCCGTCCCGTCGCCGAGCATGAAGGTGACCCATTTCGCGATATCGTTGGCCGTCGACCAGACGGAGCCGGCAGCGGCGACCGAATCGACCGTCATTTCGGGGATGACCGAGATCTTTTCGTCGATTAGATAATGGGAGGATGACCGGTTCGGGTAACCATTCGAGGCACCGAGCGTCGCAAAGGTGCTCTTCATTCCCAGCGGTACAAACAGACGTTCGGTGACAAAGCGTGTCCAGGGCATTCCGCTGACCCGCTCGATCACCTGTCCTGCAACGCCGTACATAATGTTCTGATATGTGTAGCCGCCACGAAACGGATATGCCGGCCGTGCGTATTGCATCCGCTGGACAACCTCAGCAGCGGACAACTCAGGCGTCCATGTCCACAAAAAATCCGCGTTGCCCATTCCGCCACTATGCGTGAACAGGTCGCGGATGCGCATCTCGGCTGTGACGTACGGATCGGCGACGCGAAAGTCGGGAAGATGCTTTACCACCTTGTCGTCCCATGAAACTTTGCCCTCATCGACGAGCATCGCCATCGTGACCGCGGTCATCGCCTTGGTCGTCGACATCGCGCCGAAAAGCGTATTCGCATCGACCACTTCGTTCTTGCCAAGCTCGCGCAGCCCGTACCCCTTCGCCAGCAGCACCTTGCCGTCCTGCACGATCGCGATCGACATCCCTGGCACGTTCCAGTCGATCCGGGCGGCCTCGGCGTATCGATCAAACGCATCGACCGACGCCTGGCCGGCAGCAAGCCGGACGGCAAGAACAAGAACCACAAAGAGAATAAGATCTGGTCTTTTCATATTTCACTCCTTCTCAACGTTTGTCTCCTGGACAGTTTTAAGAATCCCTCGTCGCAACCCCACGGCGACGTTATTGTGCGGTCGGCATCGAGTTTGACGATATGGCCGTCGCCGGCTCGTCCGTCACC
>CAZSOE010000293.1:0-3556 GCA_964608335.1 uncultured Chloracidobacterium sp. | reverse complement strand
ACGGCAGATTCGATCTCTGCGACGTTTCTCGGTAAGTATCGCGATATCGGCAAGCCGAATGTTCCCGGCCACGTTTCGGCTGAATTCGGCGATATCGAAAGCGTCCGAGCGGCGGTGGACGATCGGACGGCGGCCATAATGCTGGAACCGATCCAGTCAATGGCGGGCGTTCGTGAAGCGCCGCCACTGTTCTTTCAGAAACTGCGACAGCTTTGCGACGATCGCGGGATCGTGTTGATATTCGACGAAGTTCAGACAGGTATCGGCCGCACCGGAACATGGTTCTTCGCCGGAAGCGAAGCCGCAGGGGGTGTCGTTCCGGACGTCGTATCGCTCGCGAAATCGCTCGGGAGCGGAGTTCCCGTCGGCGCCTGCCTGGTCACTGAGGATCTGGCATCGGGAATAAAGGAAAACGACCTTGGCACGACCTTTGGGGGCGGGATGATCGCGATGGCCGCAACGATGGCAACACTTGAGGCTATCGAGCACGACGAAATGCTTAGAAGCGCTCGCGAGTTTGAACAGGGTCTCCGCGATTCGCTTGCCGGAGCGACCGGCATCAATGCAATTCGCGGTAAAGGCTGCCTGCTCGGCATCGAATTCGATAACCCATGTGCGCCTGTCCACCGTCGACTTCTTGCCCGGAAGATCATCACCGGTACGTCGAGCGACCCGAAGGTGTTAAGGCTTCTGCCGCCGTTATGTGTGGGTCGTGAGGCGATCGATGCATTGATCGAGGGGTTGAGCGAATGAACTTCCTTCGAACATCGGATCATGAGCGCTCATGGCTAGAACGCAGAATAGAGGCTGCGATAGCCTCAAAAACCGGTGGTTCCGGTGGTAAACCGTTGGCGGGACGTTCCGTCGCTCTTGTTTTTTTCGATCCGAGCCTAAGAACGCGGGCGTCAATGCAGGTGGCAGTTTACGACCTGGGCGGGAATGCCATCATTCTCGAACCGGGCAGCTCGTCCTGGACCCTCGAACATCGCGACGGGGTCGTAATGGACGCCGATAAGACCGAGCATTTGACTGAGTTCGTAAGGGTTTTGGAACGATACGTCTCGGCGATCGGCGTGCGGACATTTGCGCGGCTTCAAGATTGGGAAACCGAGCGTACGGACCCGATACTCGAGGCTTTCGCTCGCTACGCGACGGTTCCGATCATCAATCTCGAGTCGGCAATGCACCATCCGTGTCAGTCGATGGCAGATATGATGACCATCCGCGAGAAATGCGGCGCGGAGCGGAAGAAAGTGCTGCTCACATGGGCGTGGCACCCAAAACCGTTACCGATGGCCGTGCCAAACAGCTTCGCCCTTGCAGCGGCTCAATTTGGGCATGATCTCCGGATCGCCTGCCCACCGAACTACGAGCTCGATGAAGAGCTTATAAGCGAGGTCCGACGTCAGGCGAGCGTCAATGGAGGCTCCTTAGAGATATCGAATGACATCCGCTCCGCTTTCGAAGGCATTGACGTTGTTTATGCGAAGAGCTGGGGCAGCAAGGCATTCTATGGAGCCCCGGAAAAGGACATCTCCTCTCGCGCGGCCTATCGGCATGAGTGGATCGTGGACGGGCCAAAGATGGAACGCACGAACGACGCTATCTTCATGCACTGCCTGCCTGTCCGACGAAATGTTATCGTCACAGATGACGTGATAGACGGGCCGCGGTCTGTCGTGATCGACGAAGCTGAGAATCGACTCCACATTCAAAAGGAGCTCTTGAGAGAACTCTTGACATGAACATTGAGACACTCGACCTGCTTCGCGAAGCCCTGCCCTACATTCAGCGTTTTAAGGGCAAAACGTTCGTTGTCAAGTTTTCGGGCAAGGTCACCGAGAACCACGACAACCTTGCCTCGCTGGCCGAAGAGCTTGCGCTTCTGCATCAGGTCGGGATCCGGGTTTGTGTTATTCACGGCGGGGGCAAACAACTGACGGAGCTGGCCGAAAAACTCGGTGTGGTTCAGACGGTCGTGCAGGGTCGTCGCGTTACCGACGATGACACGCTCGAACTCGCGAAAATGGTCTTTCGGGGTAAGATCAACACCGAGATCCTCGCCGAGTTTCGCCGTCGCGGCGTGCACGCTGTAGGCCTTTCGGGCGTGGACGGTGGGGTAGTACGGGCTGAGAGACGTCCGCCGACCGACATCGTCGACCGACAGACCGGCGAAACGGAAACTGTCGATTTTGGCCACGTCGGCGACGTCGTCGAGATAGATACCACGCTGATCACGACGCTTCTCGACAGCGACTATTTGCCAGTAATTTCATCCCTTGGGGCCGATGATGACGGCCGGATCTTCAACATAAATGCCGATACCATCGCCGCCGAGATCGCCGTCAAACTAGAAGCCGAAAAACTGATCCTGCTGACCGACGTCAACGGCATCTACCTGACCGATGGCGATGAAACAACAAAGCTTTCGCGCTTGACGACAGACCAGGCGAAGGCGATGATCGCCGAGGGCCGGGCCACCGGAGGCATGATACCGAAGCTCGAAAACCTGATCTCCCTGCTGTCACGGGGCGTCGGCTCAGCCCATATAATTAGCGGACGCACTCGTAACGCCATTCTTGCCGAGGTCTTTACAGACGAAGGAACCGGGACGATGATCCTCAGAAACCGGGCGTAAGATCGCAAAGAGAGAACTGTCGATTTTCCACCACTACAAGATCCGGCCACTGCTGCCAGTCCTCGACGTTCCGGTTAGCTTTGACCTCTAACCTTTGACTTTTGAGTTTTAGATGGTGGTGCTCAGGGCGAGACTCGAACTCGCACGGATTTCTCCACACGCCCCTCAAACGTGCGCGGCTACCAATTACGCCACCTGAGCAGTTGTGGCCGGCGAGCCGCCGGTGCCGACTCGCGTTTTAGAAAGAACTAATTATTCGACGGCGGCTGCGAATTAGTCGGCGTCTCGGCATTTGCCCCAGCCACATTTGAGTTAGTGCCCGGAGGTGCCGTATTGGAATTCGCGTCCGGGGCAGCGTTCGCATCCGGAGCCGTGTTGGCATTGACATCAGCCGGTGCCTCGACCGGCGTTTCCGGGTTGGCCGAGGTTACCGAGACATTACCGGTCAGCGCCGGCAGCGAAAGCAGCAGAGCCGAGAGCATAAATGTGCACGCGGCGGCTATGGTTATCTTCGACAGCACCGTGGCGGTCCCGCGCGGAGCAAAGGCCGAGCTTGAAACATTGCTGGTAAATAGCGCTCCCGCATCCGTCTTACCGGGCTGCAGCAATACCGCAGCAACGAGGATGATGCACGAAATAAAGAACAGGGCGTACAGAATATAAGTCATCAGCTCTTGTAGTTCACTATCCGGGCAAAGCTCTCAGCCTCGAGGCTGGCCCCACCCACCAATGCACCGTCGACGTCTGCCTGCTTCATCAACTCCGCGATGTTCTCCGGCTTGACCGAGCCACCGTAGAGGATCCGCAATCCTTGAGCCAGATCGGGCCCATGTATCCGACTTATACCGCGCCGAATGTGGCCGTGCATTTCTTGAGCCTGTTCGGGCGTCGCGGTTTTACCCGTGCCGATCGCCCAGA
>CAZSOE010000292.1:401-3560 GCA_964608335.1 uncultured Chloracidobacterium sp. | reverse complement strand
GGATCATTCTGGAGACGATAAAGGGCGAGGACGTTACAGAAGAGTTCATCGACATAGACGCTCGCCTCAAGGCCAAAAAGGCGCTCGAACAGCAGTTCATCGAGATAATGAAGCGAGCAAATACCGTCGAAGATTCGCTGAGTGTTCACAGCGAGCTCGCCGAGGTCAGAAGCGAGATCGAAAAGATCGAAGGCCGAAAGCGTTTTCTCGAGAATCAGTCGAGTCTTTCCACGATCAAGATACGGCTCCAAACGCCCGCGGTGTTTTCCTCAAACTCAAGCGGATTCTCTTATCGATTAACAGAATCATTCGGAGCCGGGATCGAGATTGCGTTAAACTTTCTGCTTGGCCTCGTGACATTCGTGATCGGCGCGCTTCCGTTACTCGTTTTCGTAGGCGGGCCGGCCTACCTGATCACTCGGGCTGTTATCCGAAGGCGCAGCCGACCTATGTCGGTAGCGGACATCGCGAAAGAAGAGATACAGAGCGATTAGAAATGGAGCGATTTTTTCAAATCCTGGCGGTGGTGCTTGCGGGCGTCGCCGCCTGGTTTTTATGGGCGGGTAACACGGACGGCCTGTTTCTCGCGGCGGTCGCCGGCGCTGTTAGTTTTTTCCTGAGTATCCGTTTTCAGGTCAAGGCGCGAATCAGGGAGCGGGAGGCAGCGACCGACGAAGCTTTGCCGACCGAGTCGGAGTGACGCGGGCAAAACATCGACTACCTTTCGTCGCACCTGTCGCGTCCGCTAGAATAGTTGCGATATGAGCAAGCTCTCGCATCTGCTTGAGAACAACCGCCGCTGGGCCGAGAAGGTCGAACGCGACGAGCCGGGCTTTTTCGCTTCGCTTGCGGAGCAGCAGAATCCCGATTACCTATGGATCGGCTGCTCGGACAGCCGCGTCTCGGCTAATGTGATTGTCGATCTCGCGCCGGGCGAGGTATTCGTTCACCGGAACGTAGCCAATCTGGTCAACCACGCCGATATCAACTGTCTTTCCGTTATTCAGTTCGCGGTCGAAGTGCTTCGCGTCGAGCACATCATAGTCTGTGGGCATTACGGCTGTGGCGGCGTGCAGGCGGCGATGTCCACCGAGCGGCATGGTCTTATCGACAACTGGCTGCGGCATATTCAGGATACGGCGCACCTGCATTCAAGACGGCTGAACGCGATCTCCGACGCGAACGAACGCCTCGATAAGCTCTGCGAGCTGAATGTTGCCGCACAGGTCGTCAACGTCGGTGAGACGACCATCGTGCAGGATGCGTGGCAGCGCGGGCAGACGCTCGACGTTCACGGATGGATCTACAGCCTTGCCGACGGCCTGATCGACGACCTGGAGATATCCGTCAACAGCGCGGACTCGCTCGTCAAACTTCGAGACCGGTTCCTATTTATCGACCAACGAAGTGAGGCCGACGCGGCGTCAAAATAACGTTTTTATGAGTTTGCGCGGCCGCTTGTCCCGATCGATCGTCGTAGGTGCGCTGGCGCTCGCAGCGTCAGCGACTTTAGTCGGTCAAATGTCGCGCAAGCCTTCGGCGATGCGCGAACCGGTCGTCGCGGCTGACAAACGCCCGGACTCGAAGCGTAACTCGCTCGGTCGCATCGCTTCGCGGGCGGAGTTCGAGTCCATCGCCCGCACTTATCACCAGAACACGCCGTACGCGCTGCCGCACGCGATGTTCGTCATTGATCGTCGGGCGGGAAACCGCGTCTATTACGTCAACTCGCAAAAGTTTCGCTTTCACAAGGACTTTTTGCTTGCGACATATCTCGTCCCGCGAGGTGCCGACGTTTTCAAGCCGATCTATATCGACGAAGACCGCCGTTTTATCGTCGGCACGATCGCATGGCAGGCGCCGGTCGAAAAATTCACTTGGGAGCTTTGGGAAGGCGATCTCGCTACCGCGGCGATGATTGGTTCGACGAACGAGACCATCAACAAGACTTTTTTTTCAAAGGTCGAGTACAAACCGAATTCGATCCGTCAGGAAGATGTGTCTGCCAACCTCGGCATCGCTCGGGTTTTGCAGGACGAGCTAAACCGCAACCAGGCGTATTTGGCGCTGAACACGGGAACGGCCGTCGGCCGCATTCACATCATCGACAAACTCGACGACACGGTCGAGATCGGTGACAACGAGATCGTCGTGCTCAAAGAACTCCCGCTTTCGCTGCCTCCGGTGCGCGGTATCATTGTCGCGAAGCCTTCATCGCCGCTTTCTCACGTCAACATCCTCGCGAAGGGTTGGAACATCCCGAACGTTTACATCAAAGACGCCGACCGGCTGTTCCGCGAATACAACACGTTCGTCCTTAGGCTTGACGCTCGGCTGACCGATTACAAACTCGAACGCGCGAGCCTCGACGACATCAAGACCTCGTTCGTCTCGCCCGATCAGCAGATACCGCCCGTCGATCTAAAGACCACGCGGCTTGCGGGTATCCGCGAAATGCGAAAGAAAGACAGCACCGCCTATGGGGCCAAGGCTGCGAATCAGGGCGAGATCATAAACCGGCGTGTCGCCGGAATTATCGTCCCGGACGGCTTTTCAGTGCCCTTTCACTGGTACGATAAGTTCATGCAGGACAATGGTTTAGACGATGTCGTCCTCGACCTGATGGACGATCTCGATTTTGTCCATAACCCGCGCTACCGCAGGCAGAAGCTCGACGAATTCCGGACCAAGATACAGAACGGCAAGTTCGACGCAGCGCTTCGCGACGAGATCATCTCGCGATGGCGGACACAGCTCGGCGGACGCTCCGTCTTTGTGCGCAGCTCGTCGAACAGCGAAGACCTGCCGAATTTCAGTGGGGCCGGATTATATTCGAGCGTTCCGAACGTGATCGAGGCCGACAAGCTGGTCGATGCGGTCAAACGCGTGTGGGCGTCGCTTTGGCGTTTCGAAGCCTACGAGGCACGCGTCCGAAACTACGTTAGCCAGACCGACGTGTATATGTCGGCGCTCATTCAACTCGGCGTCGACATGGAACGCGGCGGCGTGATGATCACAAAAGATCCGTTCGATGAGCAGAATAAGAATTCGGTCTACATCAGCGCCGTCTGCGGCCACAATTCGCGCGTCGTGAACAACAACGGCATTCCTGAACAGATACTCTTCAACCCGCGCTCAAACGCCGTTGTCGTGATGACG